>NZ_JANDMF010000009.1:0-100568 GCF_031626875.1 Clostridium sp. SHJSY1 | reverse complement strand
ATATATAAAATGGTGTGTAAAATTCAAAAAGGGAGCTATCGCTAACGGATTTTAATCCGCTAATGCGACAGCCCCTTTATTTTTTATACCCAATTGTCTCACCCATCATAACTTTACATTCAAAGCCAAGAGAACTTTGAATTAAAATATCTTCAGAGATTGATATGGTATTTTTTTTGAAAAATAATATTGTTGTAGAACCTCCAAATTTAAAGTAGCCTTTTTCCTCACCTTTTTGAACCCTTTCACCAGGAGTATAAGTTTGAATTATTGTACCTACACAAGTTGCTCCAACTTCTACATGAATTATATCACCAAAATTATCAGACTTAAAAACAGACCATTCTCTTTTATTTTGACAATAGAGCTTTGGAATTCTTTCTAATGCTGTAGGATTTACTGAATAATAAGATCCATCAATGAATTTACTTGAAGTTGAAATTCCTGAATCTACAAAATGAAATCTATGATAATCAGTAGGGCATAATCTTAATACAAGACAAATGCCATCTTCATATTCTTTTGCAATTTTATCGTCACCTAAAAGTTCAGATAAACTATAAGTAAGATTTTTAACTTGAATTAAGTTATTCATAGAGATGTTATTATAAGCAAATAATCTACCATCTCCAGGAGATATTAGAACATTACTATCATTATTTATAGGTCTAGATTCTTTGTGTAGCTGTCTGATGAAAAAATCATTAAAAGATGAAAATTCATCCAATTTCTTTGTAGATATGTTCATATCTATATGAAAATCATCTATAAAGGACTTTATCTTTTTCTTACTTAATTTTGTATCACAATACTTTCCATATAAACTTGAAACTAATTTTTTCTTAATAAGGAGCTCAGTTAAACCTTTACCAATAGGGGACTCATAACACCAACTTATGTATTTACCTCCAGCAACTTTTTCTTCTTCATAAGTATTCGCTTTTCTATCATAAACTTTAATCATAATTACCTCTCTTACTCACTTCTTTAGTATAATATAATACTTATTTTAGGATAAATCTAATATAAAGTATACTATATAGTTATATTCTGCACAAATAATATAGAATTATTAAGTAAAGTATAGGGAATATGGAAAGGGATATAGATGATTGACAATTAATTAACAATTGTCTGAAAATTAAGGTTTTTGATTATTTATATGATACACTAATGAGTGTAAGAATTATATCGAAAATGCAAAAATTTATAATGTTAATTTAGGGAGGACTTAGGCGTGAAAAGTGTTGTTATTAATGAACAATCATACCAAGTCGAGGATGGAATTACGATTCTTGACGCAGCAAGACAAAATGGAATTGACATACCAACTTTATGTTATTTAAAAGAGTGTGGAAATGTAGGAAAATGTGGAGTTTGTGCAGTTGAGGTAGAAGGTAAGAATAATTTAGCTTTAGCTTGTTTAACTAAAGTAGATGATGGAATGGTTATCAAAACTAATACTGATAAGGTCCAAGAGAGAGTAAAGTCAAGAGTGTCAACTTTACTTAATAAGCATGAATTTAAATGTGGTCCATGTAATAGAAAAGATAACTGTGAATTATTAAAATTAGTTATAAAATCAAAAGGAAGAGCTACTGAACCTTTTGTTGTTGAAGATAAGAGTGAATATTTAGATGATAGAAGTAAATCAATAGTTATAGATAGAACAAAGTGTGTATTATGTGGTAGATGCCAAGCTGCGTGTAAAGAAAAGACAGCAACCGAATCAATTAAGCTTGCAAACGTTGATGGAAAGAGAATTGTTACAACTATAGATCAAAAGTGTTTTGATGATACAAATTGTTTATTATGTGGGCAATGTGTAGCAGCATGTCCTGTTGCTGCATTATCTGAAAAGAGTCATATTGATAGAGTTAAGGAAGCTTTAGCTGACAATAATAAGCATGTTATAGTAGCTATGGCACCATCTGTAAGAACTGCAATGGGAGAGTTATTTAAGATGGGGTATGGGCAAGATGTAACTGGTAAGATATATGCATCTTTAAGAAAATTAGGATTTGACAAAGTTTTTGATATAAATTTTGGTGCTGACATGACAATAATGGAAGAAGCTACAGAGCTTATCCAAAGAATTGAAAAAAATGGACCATTCCCAATGTTTACATCATGTTGTCCAGGTTGGGTTAGACAAGTTGAAAATTATTATCCAGAGTTATTAGATAATTTATCATCAGCTAAGTCACCACAACAAATTTTTGGAACAGCAACAAAAACATATTACCCACATATTTCAGATATAGACCCAGTTAAGGTATTTACAGTTACCATAATGCCTTGTACTGCAAAGAAATATGAAGCTGATAGAGCTGAAATGGAAATTAATGGACTAAGACAAATAGATGCAGTATTAACAACTAGAGAGTTAGCTAAGTTAATAAAAGAAGCGAAAATTGATTTTGCTAAGATAGAAGATGAAACTGTAGATCCAGCAATGGGCGAATATAGTGGAGCAGGGACTATATTTGGAGCTACTGGTGGAGTTATGGAAGCTGCTATAAGAACTGCTAAAGATTTTGTAGAAAAGAAAGATTTAGAAAATGTTGATTATACTGAAGTAAGAGGATTAGATGGAATCAAAGAAGCAACTATCAATATTGGTGGAAATGATTATAACATTGCAGTAGTAAATGGATCAGCAAATCTAGCAGAGTTCATGAAAAGTGGTAAGATGGAAAGTAAAAAGTATCATTTTATCGAAGTTATGGCATGTCCGGGAGGATGCGTTAATGGTGGTGGTCAACCTCATGTGAATAACTTAGATAGAGAAAAAATTGATATAAGGGCAATAAGAGCTTCTGTACTTTATAATCAAGATAAGAATGCTACTATAAGAAAGTCACATGAAAATCCAGCTATTAAGAAGATGTATGAAGTATTTATGGGGGAACCAGGACATGGAAAGGCTCATGAATTATTACATTTAAAATATACTAAGTAGTCAGTAGTATAAAATAAAATGGATGTGTTAGCTTAAGGAATTTTAAATTTCTTAGCAAGCACATCCATTTATTATTTATGATTAGTTATTTTTGGAGAATTCTAAGTATTCATCATAAGTCATAGTTCTGTCAACTATAGAACCGTCATATTTAATATCTATTATTCTATTAGCTATAGTTTCAATAAATTGGTGGTCATGAGAAGCAAATAATATATTGCTATTAAAATCCTTTAATCCATTGTTTACAGCTGTAATTGATTCAAGATCTAAATGATTAGTAGGTTGATCTAGCATTAATACATTTGCATTAGAAAGCATCATTCTAGATAACATACATCTAACCTTCTCGCCTCCTGACAATACATTAGCTTCTTTTAAAGCTTCTTCTCCAGAGAATAACATTCTTCCAAGGAAGCCCCTTATGTAACTTTCCGCTTTTTCTTCAGAGAATTGTCTAAGCCAATCTACTAAAGATAAGTTAGAGTCATTAAAATATTCAGAGTTATCATTAGGGAAGTAAGACGTTGTAATAGTAATTCCCCATTTGTAACTACCACTATCTGGCTCCATTTCACCAGATAATATTTTAAATAATGTAGTTACTGCAATTTCATTACCAATTAAAGCGATTTTATCACCTTTATTAACCATAAAGTTTACATTATCTAAAACATTAACGCCATCAATAGTCTTTGAAAGATCTTTAACTGTAAGTATATCATTACCCACTTCTCTTTCAGCCTTAAATCCTACAAATGGATATCTTCTGCTTGATGGTTGAATATCATCTAATGTTATCTTATCTAATAACTTTTTACGAGAAGTAGCTTGCTTAGATTTTGATGCATTAGCACTGAATCTTGCAATAAAGTCTTGAAGTTCTTTAATTTTTTCTTCTTTCTTCTTGTTTTGGTCTTTAGACATCTGAAGAGCAAGTTGACTTGATTCATACCAGAAATCATAGTTACCAACATAAATTTTAATTTTCCCGAAATCAACATCTGCCATTTGTGTACAAACTGTATTTAAGAAATGCCTATCATGGGATACAACTATAACAGTTCCTTCAAAATTTATTAAGAAATCTTCAAGCCAGTTAACTGATTTTAAATCTAAGTGGTTAGTAGGTTCGTCTAGTACTAGAACTCCAGGATTACCAAATAGAGCTTGAGCTAAAAGAACTTTAACTTTTTCTCCTCCAGTAAGTTCAGAAATCTTTTTATAGTGAGATTCAGTTCCTATTCCTAGATCTTGTAATAATGAAGATGCTTCAGACTCTGCTTCCCAACCATTAAGGTCAGCAAATTCTCCTTCTAATTCAGATGCTTTAATACCATCCTCATCAGAAAAGTCAGGTTTTGCATATAGAGCGTCTTTTTCTTTCATTATTTGATACAAGCGTTCATTTCCCATAATTACTGTTTCTAGAACTTCAAAATCATCATATTGATAGTGATCTTGTTTCAAAACAGACATTCTAACATTTGGAGCTAATGAAACTTCACCAGTGTTAGGTTCAACTTCTCCAGATAAAATCTTTAAGAAAGTACTCTTACCAGCACCATTTGCACCAATTACACCATAGCAATTACCAGGAGTAAATTTTAAATTTACATCTTCAAATAATTTACGTCCGCCATATCTTAAACTAACATTTGATACAGTTATCAATTATTTCTACCTCATTTCGTTTTTTTATTCATTTCGTTATTATACCATAGAACAAAGATATAAAGAACACTCATAACTTTTTTAGTAGGGTGGATTATTTACAAAATTGTCAATTAAGGTATAAAATAAAGAAAATTGTGTTTATAAGCAGTATTAAAATAAGTTATAAAGATAATTTTAATATTATTATTGAGGAGTAGGTGAAAATGCAAAAAACTAATGCAATGAGATTATTAGATAAAAATAACATTAAATATAATACAATATCTTATGAGAATAAGGACGGGAAGATAGATGGAATAGCTGTTGCTGAGAAGATAGGAAAGGATGTAAATACTGTATTTAAAACATTAGTTACACAAGGAAATTCAAAGGAATTATATGTGTTTGTAATACCAGTTATTGAAGAATTAGATTTGAAAAAAGCAGCAATGGTAGCTGGTGAAAAAAATTTGGATATGATACATGTTAAAGATATAAATAAATATACAGGTTATATTAGAGGGGGATGTTCTCCTTTGGCAATGAAAAAAGCTTATAAGACTTTTATACATAATTCAGCTGAAAAATTTTCTAATATAGTATTTAGTGCAGGTAAGATAGGTCTTCAGATTGAAGTCAATCCCCTAGAATTAGCATCTGTAATTGAAGCAAAATTTGAAAATATAGTAGTATAAAAATATAAAGCAAAGGGCAATGGAGGTTGCACCTTTGCTTATTTAAATTCATTAAAAAGAGAAAAATATTTTCTTTTTAATGAAGAGTAGGCAATTATAAAACATAATTAAAAACACAAAAGAAATGGCATAGGGTTCCTAACATTATAAAAATATGAAATATTTCATGACCACCAAAAGAGCCAATTCTAATTTTTTCAGATTTTAAAGCATATATAACCCCACCTATTGTATACATTATTCCACCTAAGACTAATAAAAATATACCAGTAGAAGCTAAAACTTTTGTTAATGGATAAATTGCAAAAATAGCAAACCATCCAATTCCTATATAAATAGTGCTACTAATCCATTTAGGACAAGTAACCCAACATATCTTAAATACTATACCAATAATAGCTGCGATGGCAACAGTTGTAAACAATGCATGACCAATAGAATTTTGTAATGCTATCAAACAAAGTGGTGCATATGAACCAGCTATAAGAATAAAAATCATAGAATGATCTACTTTTTTTAAAGTTTTAATAACTGAATCACTTGAAATAACAGAATGATACGTTGCTGATGCACTATACAGTAGTATCATACTTACACCAAAACTTACAATAGCAACATAATCAATTAGTTTTCCATTAGAAGATGCTACTTTTACTATTAAGGCAATCAAGCCAAATAGTGATAAGATAGCACCGGTTAAATGAGTTAAGCCATTTATAGGCTCTCTTAAATGTTTTGTCATTTTTGCACCTCCGTAAAACAATATGTAGTTTTTAAAACTACCTGACGTTATATTGAAATTATCATATATATATATTGATAAGTCAAATATAAATTTCATTGATTTTATAGTTATATATATATATTTTACCCAATTTTCTTGAAATATCTCTTAAATACTATTAATATTATATGTGTAAGATAATATATAGTTTTAAAAACTACATGAGGGAGTGATACTGTGAATAAAGAAGATACAATGGATTTAATACAAAATATGAATATAGATGAAAAGATAAAACTAGAAGAGATTCCAGAAATTGATCTATATATGGATCAGGTTATTCAGTTATTTGAAAGTAAGTTATCAAAAATGAGACGTAAAGAAGAAGATAAAGTATTAACTAAGACTATGATAAATAATTACGCAAAAGCAAAACTTTTAATGTCTGTTAAAAATAAAAAGTATTCAAAGGAACATTTAATACTAATGAGTTTTATTTATGATTTTAAAGGAATTATATCTATAAATGATATTAAGCTTATGTTAGATAATATAGTTAATAAATATGAAAATGGTGAAGAATATGATTTAAGAAGTCTTTATGAAAGATATTTAAAAGTAACTACAGCAGATAGTAATGAAATGGAAGATTCGGTTAAAAAAAAGGTAGATAAATTGAGTGATTTATCAAAGGATAATGATTTTGAAGAAAAGTTTTTACTTGTTTCTTCTATGGTATCTATGAGTAATATGTATAGAAGAATTGGAGAACAGTTAATTGACGAGTTTTTTGGGGGGGATAAAAGTAAATGAAGAACTTAAATGATTTGAAAAAAGAGCTTTATAGTATTGATGGAAGAGGATATAAGTCATATAAATCGTTAGAAGGTCAATATAATTTTAATGATTATATTTTGTCAATAGATCATGTGCAAGGGGACCCATTTGCAGCACCTTCAAGAGTTAGAATAATTATGAATCAAAGAGTAGCTAATATACCTAATGAATTGTTTAATAAGTATCATAAGAAAGTTGCTGTTCAAGATTTTTTAACAAGAATATTCTATAATAATATAAATGTTTATTCTAAAAGAGTATACGGCTCAGGAAAGAGTGGGTTAATATCTATAAGTAAATGTTCACAAGAAATATTGGATAGAACAGCTATTATTGTTAACGAAAAAGAGATACAAGTAAGAATAGAAGTTGGATTTCCAGCTAGAGGAAGAAGTGTTCTTGCAAAAGAATTAGAAAAGATACTATATGAATTTTTGCCTCAAATTGTTAAGAATTCTGTGATATATAATAATATAGATAAGGAAAAACTTGTGGATAGAGTAAGATTAGTAGAAGATCAGGCACATATAAGAAATGAACTTTCAAGAAGGGGTTTAATATCTTTTGTAGCTAATGGGTCAATATTGCCTAGAGAAAGTGGAGTTTCTTCTAAACCGTTAAAAGATGGGAAAAAATTTCAAACGCCTAAGAGTTTAGAAGTAATTTTCAATCTACCAAATATGGGGGAGATTAAAGGAATGGGAATTCCAAAAGGGATAAATTTAATTGTTGGTGGTGGATATCATGGAAAATCTACATTGTTAAGAGCATTAGAACTTGGTGTATATAATCATATAGAAGGAGATGGAAGGGAGTTTGTTATCACTGATAATACTGCAATAAAGGTAAGAGCAGAAGATGGAAGAGTGATTCATAATGATGATATTTCATTATTTATAAATAATCTTCCAAATGGGAAGGATACAAGAGGATTTTATAGTGAGAATGCAAGTGGAAGCACATCACAAGCTGCCAATATAGTTGAAGGAATAGAAAGTGGAACAAGATTATTTTTAATAGATGAGGATACATCTGCAACTAATTTTATGATTAGAGATGATGTAATGCAAAAATTAGTTGCAAAGGAAAAGGAGCCTATCACACCATTTATTGAAGTAGTAAGGCCTTTGTATGAACAAAAAGGAATATCAACTATTATTGTTGTAGGTAGCTCAGGAGATTTTTTTGATATAGCTGATACTGTTATTCAAATGGATTCCTATGAGCCAAAGGATGTAACAGAAAGTGCAAAATCATTAAGTACGGGTAAAATATTAAATAGAATATATGATAAAAATATAAATATTAGATTTAATAGAATAGTAAAAAGAGGAAGTATTGAAAGAGGTCCTAAAGGTATAAAAATAAAGACATTAGGAATTGATGCTTTGGATATAAATAAAGAAAAAATTGAGTTAAGGGCTGTAGAGCAGATAATAGATCATGAACAGATTACTGCAATTGGATATATAATGAAGTGGGCTGAAGAAAATATAGTAAATGGAAAATTAGATATAATTCAAATAACAGATGAAATATTAAAGGTAATGAAAGATAGGGGATTAACTTGTTTTAGTAGCAACGGAAATTTAGCTATGCCTAGAAGGCAAGAAATAATGGCTGCTTTTAATAGGTACAGAAAATTAAAGTTATAATATAAGGGAACTTAACAGAAATGTTAGTTCCTTTATATTTGTGTGGGTACAGATTTTAAATTTTACAATCCAAATTTTAAATTATATATATTAGAATATAATTAAAGAATTAATTGACATGCTCTTAAAAACAATGTTTTAATTATCTAGATACAGAACGAAACACTATAATTATATGAAAGTGGTATAAACAAATGTTAAATGCTCTTTCAAGATTATTTTAATTATTATGATAGAGATTAGGGAGAAGGAGGAAGAGTATGATAAAAATTATTGCTTCAGATATGGATGGAACATTATTAAATAGTAATCATGAAATATCTAAAGAAAATTTAGAAGCTATAAAGAAAGCACAAGAGCTAGGGGTACATTTTACTATATCAACAGGGAGAGATATTGATGGTGTATTACCAGTGATTAAGGGCTATGGATTGAAGTGTGAATGTATATTATCAAATGGGGCTGAATATAGGGATGAGAATGGTAATATATTAGAAAAAATAGATATAGAAAAAAGTACAGTTAAAAAAGTTATAGGAATGATGAATGAAGCTGGAATAAGAGCTCAAATATTTACAGATAGAGGTATATTTACTGCGGATAGTAAGGAAGATGCTTTAAAAGGAATGGCTTATATGGCACAATCATTTCAAAAGATAGAATCATTTGAAGAGGCTTTAGAATTATCCAGGAATCAAGAACACTTTAAGAAATTGAAGTATATTGAAAATCTTGAAGTGTTCTTGGAAACATCAGTAGAAATTAGAAAAATATTTGCATTTTATAATGATACAAATGTAATAAGAGATATGAAATTTAAACTAGATGAAATAGAAGATTTGGCTGTATCTTCTTCATTTAGGGATAATATAGAAATAACAAATAAAGATGCACAAAAAGGAATAATTTTAGCAAAAGTTGCCAAAAAGATGGGAGTAAGTAAGGATGAAGTTATGGTAATTGGTGATAGCTTTAATGATTACACCATGTTTACTGAATTTACTGAATCTTATGCAATGGAAAATGCTATAGATGAAATAAAAGAAATTGCTAAGTATATAACTGATACTAACAATAATGCTGGAGTAGCAAAAGCTATTTATAAAGCCTTAGGATTGAATTAATTTGAAAGTGGTTTGTCCACTTTTTTCTTATAGTTATTTATTTAAAGAAAGTAAAAAATTAACGCTATAAATTTTCATAAAAGTAGTGTAAAATAAAATTGTTAAAATGCTAAGGAACAAACAAACCCCTAAGTAGTACCCCCCAGATACTACATTATGTAAATTTCCAAGGCAGAAAACAATGGTGAAGTTAGAGTTATTCTAACTTCACTTTTGTTTTTCATAAAAAGACATTTTGAATTAAGGATAATAATTTGGATAAACTAACCTTAGAATAAGGGGTGTTTGTTATGTTAAAGAAAAGAGTTATTATAAACTTAATTATAGCCAATCTAATTCTTATCTTTTTATATATGTTGGGAAAGTTTCAAGTATTTCATGAATTTATTCAGGTAGCTATATGGGTAATATTTACTCCAATTATATTTGGAGTATTTCTATTTTATATTCTTAAGCCATTAAATAATATTTTTTTAAGAAAAAGGTTAAAATCATCGATATCAGCAAGTATTACAGTGTTAATAGCAATTTCTTTATTAGCTATCATAATTACTTATTTTGGAAAATATTTAGTTGAACAGATAATTATACTAAAAGATATAGTATTAATGAATATACAGGATAAAAATCTTATGGAAATGGCACAAGATTATCTAAAAGATAGTAGTATTAAGAATTTTGTTGAAAATATATCTTCACAGCTTATGAATTATGTAAACTTTGTTTTTGCAAATCTAAAAGAAATATTTGATATGGGTATGATGCTTTTCTCAAATATATTATTAATTATACTAATAACATTCTTTTTGCTTAGAGATGGGTCTAAATTTAAATCAATTGTTTTGAAATATATACCTAAAAGATATAAGGAAGTATCAAATGAGATATTGAGTGAGGGGGATATAGTTTTATCTTCATATATAATTGGGCAGGCAACAGTTGCAATATCACTGGCAGCAATGGTTTTTACAGGTTATGAAGTGATTGGTATGCCAAGTGCATTACTACTAGCATCAACAACTTTTATACTTGCATTTATTCCATTTGTAGGTTTTTTTATTTCTATGATAATTCCATATATAATAGCAGCTGCAGTTGGAACCCATATGCTTGTTAGATTAACTTTGTTATTTATTATAGCTCAAACTTTAAAGGGAAGAGTGGTTGTACCATTTATTATGGGGCGGGCAATGAAAATACATCCTATTACAGATATATTTTTGGTGGTTGGGGCTTCTACAATAGGTGGTCCATTAGCAGCTTTTTGTGTAGTTCCAATTTATTCATTGCTAAAATTAACTTATAAAAAGTTAGTTGAGAATGGTTTTTTAACTGATCCTAGTAATATTGATTAGATAAATAAGGTGTAGTAAGATAGATATTAGAATAATCGAAGAATAAGGGGCTGTAAAGATGGGTTTTCGTAAGAAATTAAAGGATGTAAAAAGAATTGTTGTTAAGGTAGGAACATCAACTTTAACATATGATAATGGAAATATTAATTTAGGAAGAATTGAAAAGTTAGCTAGAGTTTTATCAGATATTCAGAACTCAGGAAAGGAAATTGTTCTTGTATCATCAGGAGCTATTGGTGTTGGTGTAAGTAAGTTAAAACTTAAAGAAAAACCAAAGAGCATAAGAGAAAAGCAAGCAGTTGCATCAGTTGGACAATGCGAACTTATGCATATATATAGCAAGTTTTTTGGAGAATATAGTCATACAGTAGGGCAAGTCTTATTGACTCGTGATGTTGTGGAAGATGATCATATTAGACAAAATGTATGCAATACATTTGAAACATTAATAGAAAATAAAATAGTACCAATAGTAAATGAAAATGATACAGTTTCAATAGATGAAATAGAAAATATAGTGAAGTTTGGAGATAATGATAATCTATCAGCTATAGTTGCAGGTTTATGCAAAGCAGATTTATTAATAATATTGTCAGATATAGATGGATTTTATGATGGAGATCCAAGAACTAATAAGGATGCAAAGATGTTGAAGGTAGTAGAAAAAGTTACACAAGAACTTGAAGAATGTGCTGGTGGAGCTGGTACTAATTTAGGAACTGGTGGAATGATTACCAAATTAGCAGCTGCTAAGGTTGTAGCTAAGGATGGAGTAGATATGGTTCTAGCAAATGGTGATGAACCTTCTATATTATTAAAAATACTAGATGGTGAAGAAGTAGGTACATTATTTTTAGGAAAAAAGGGGGTAAATTAAATGAGTGAATTAATAAATTTAGGGACAAGAGCTAAAGAGGCATCCTATGAACTTATGAACATGGGAACTACTGAAAAAGATAAAGCATTACGAAATATGGCTGATAAATTATTAGTGCATAATGAGGAGATATTAAAAGAAAATAAAAAGGATTTAGAGGTTGCTATACAAAAAGGAACCTCAAAGGCAATGTTAGATAGACTTTCTTTAGATAAAAAAAGAATTGAAGATATGGCTGATGGACTTAGGCAAGTTGCTTTATTATCAGATCCAGTAGGAGAAGTTGTTTCTATGTGGAAAAGACCTAATGGACTACAAATAGGAAAGAAAAGAGTACCTATGGGTGTAATAGGCATAATATATGAAGCTAGACCTAATGTTACTTGTGATGCAGCAGGACTTTGTTTAAAGACTGGGAATGTTGTTATATTAAGAGGCGGTAGTGAGGCTATTAATTCAAATAAAGCTATAGTTAAAGCTTTGTCAGAAGGAATAAAAGAAGCTGGTTTACCTGAAAATTCAGTTCAACTTGTTGAGGATACTAGTAGAGAAGTTGCAACTGAGATGATGAAATTAAATGGATATATAGATGTTCTTATTCCTAGAGGTGGAGCAGGACTTATACAGTCTGTAGTAAAAAATGCAACTGTGCCAGTAATAGAAACTGGAACTGGAAATTGTCATGTTTATGTAGATAGTGAATCAGATTTAGATATGGCAAAAAATATTGTAATTAATGCAAAAACAAGTAGGCCATCTGTTTGTAATGCAGAAGAGAAACTCTTGGTTCATGAAAACATAGCAGAAGAATTTTTGCCAATAATAATTTCAGCATTAAAGAAAGAAAATGTTGAAGTTAGAGGTGATGAAAAGACTATGAAGATAGTTAATGATATCAAAAAAGCTACAGAAGAAGATTGGGGAACAGAATATAATGATTATATTATAAGTGTAAAAGTGGTTGCTAGTGTAGAAGAAGCTATAACACATATAAATAAATATGGAACTGGACACTCAGAAGCTATAGTTACAAAAAGTTATGATAATTCTCAAATGTTTTTGCAAAGGGTAGATGCAGCAGCTGTTTATGTAAATGCATCAACAAGGTTTACTGATGGTTATGAATTTGGATTTGGTGCAGAAATAGGAATTAGTACTCAAAAGTTACATGCAAGAGGGCCTATGGGCTTAAATGAACTAACTACTACAAAGTATATTGTTTATGGAAGTGGGCAAATAAGAGGCTGAAGAAACTACTCATGGAAAGGTATAAGGAGGATAATCCAGAGTTATATTTAGATGCCGTTAGCAAGTCTATTAATAAGTATATTCCTAACAAATTTATTATAAACAATAAGGAACATGAATCATAATCAAATGAGTGTTCCTTATTCTTTGTTTTAATTTTAATAAAGATTCTACTTTTAATTTCAATACTTATTTAATACAATACCTTTTGTTATAATAAGTAAATAAAATACAAGGAATGATTAAATGGAGAAGGTGAATAGATATACTCTAATAACAGGTGGAACAGAGGGACTTGGTATGGAGTTAGCTAAGTTATTTGCAAAAGATAAACATAATTTAATTATTGTTGCAAGAAATGAAGAAAAGTTAAGTAAGGTTAAGAATAATATTGAAAAAGAGTTTAATGTAGAGGTTGAAACTTTGTCAGTAGATTTAACTGTGAATAACTCCTGTGAAGAAGTATATAGATTTGTGGAAAAAAATAATTTTGTTGTGGATAACTTAATAAATAATGCTGGTGTTGGAAGTTTTGGATTTTTTCATGAATCAAATATAAAAAGAGAAGAAAAATTAATTCAAATAAATATTAATAGTGTAACCAAATTAACTTATTATTTTTTAAAAAGCATGATTAAACGAAATTGTGGTGGAATATTAAATGTGGCATCAACAGCTGCATTTTCAGCAGGACCAAAGATGAATACGTATTATGCATCAAAAGCATATGTGTTGTCACTAACAGAGTCTATATATGAAGAAGTTAAAGAATATGGGGTTAAAGTAAGTTGTTTATGTCCTGGTGCTATAAAAACAAATTTTCAAAGTAAAGCTGGTATAATTAAAAATGATAAATCAAAATCATTATTAATGAGTTCTAAAGATGTAGCAGAAATAGCATATAAAGATTTTAATAAAGGGAGAGTTATAATAATTCCAGGAATAAAAAATAAGTTATTAGTGTTTGGAAATAAGCTATTACCAAGAAGTTTAGTAAGAAAGATAGTATTATATTCAAATAAGTAGAGATAGGTGGAAATACAATGAAGGAGATTTTTGAAGGGTATTTATTAGTATCAGATATGGATGGGACATTATTGAATAGCAAAAAAGAAATATCAAAGGAAAATAAAGAGGCTATAAAATATTTTGTTGAAGAAGGGGGAAAGTTTACTGTAGCAACAGGAAGGATGCTTTCTTCTGTAGAAGAATTTATAGAGGAACTTAATATAGATATTCCTGCAATATTACATAATGGTGCAAAAATTTATGATTATGAAAAAGAAAAGGTTATATCAGAGCATTTTATAGAGAATCATAGAAAAAAGGCAATAAAAAAAGTGTATGAAGAGAATCCACATATTGGAATAGAAATATTTTCAGATGAGGTAGTTTACATATATAGAAGTTGTGATTTGACTAAGAGATATAAAAAGCATAATTATAATGTTATATATGATTTTCCCAAAGATATATGGGAGAAAGATTGGATAAAGGTGTTATTAATAGGGACGGAAGAAGAATTAGATGCTTTAGAAAAAGAATATAAGATGAAATATGATGAGGGAAATGCATTTAGGAGTGGATCAAATTACTTTGATATAGTAGCAAATGGAGTTACTAAAGGAAGAGCATTAAAGGAATTAATAGAAAGATATAATATGGATTCTACAAAGGTTGTTGCAGTTGGAGATAACATGAATGATATAGAGATGTTAGAAACTGCAAGTTATGGATTTTGTATAAAAACTGGAGCTGAGAGAGTGTTAGAGAAGGCAAAACATATTGCACCATCTAATGATAATAATCCCATAGATTATGTTATTAAATTTATGGAAAAAGAAATAAAAAAATATAAATAAGGAATTTTTAATGCTAATTTTACTAATACTAAGTTTAAATGATATAAGGAGTGTTAGTATGGATTGGCTTTTATATTTGGTGTTCAATTTTGAGGTCTATTGTTTCTTGGGGTGGTGTTTAGAAGAACTGTATAGCTATTTTGTAGCAGGACATTTTAAAAAAGATGGCTTTTTAAAAGGTCCGTTTAAACCAATGTATGGATTTGCTATGGTAAGTTTGGTTTATTTATACTACATAATGAAATTAAGGGGAATACTATTAGGTATATTATTAATATTAATACCAACTTTAGTAGAATATTTAAGTGGATATGGATTAAAGAAGTTTTTTGGAAAGATATATTGGGATTACAGTAAACTTAAATATAATTTTAAAGGATTGGTATGTGCAAGATTTTCTATATTTTGGACAGTACTGGTTTTTATAGTGTTAATCATAATACAACCATTATTAAATTCAATTTATTTCAATTTTAATAACATATTGAGTAGAATTGTTCCATTAATATGGATGTGTATGATTGTTGATATTTTCTTTACAATAAAACAAATAGCATATAATAAAGTTAATTTACATTAGAAATAAATAAGGAAAAGAAAATTGGTAGTAAAAATGTAGGACGTTTTTATAATCAATTTTCTTTTCCTTATTAAATATTAAAGGTCAGCAAGTCTTCCTTTGCTTTTAATGTGAGAAATTAATTTATCTGGGTCATTCATAATTAATTCTTCAGGAAAATTAATAGATTCTAGGATTTTTATTGAACCATCAAAATTTCCAATGTTAAAACTTATATGGGCATCCGAACTTAAAATGATTTTTGTTCCATATTTCATGCAAAGTTCAGCTATTTTTTTACAATTAGAAGAACTACCTGCTCTGGAACTACCTGAAATTGAAGAATTATTTATTTCAATCATGATATTTTTTTCTTTTGCTTTTTTTACTATAGTTTCATAATTGAGTTCATAAGAAGGATTTCCAAGATGACCTAATATCTCAATTAAAGGATTTTTATCTAATGCATTAATTAATGCATTAGTATTTTCTTCTAGGGATTTTGGTTCAAATACAGGTTCATGAAAAGATACAATCATATAATCTAAGAATCTTGAAGCTTCTGAGGGTAAATCTATATTTCCATCTATATCTAATATGTTTGCTTCACAACCCTTTAATATTGTAATTCCATTTATTATTCTAGGAACAACTTTTAGGTTGCCAAAGTACCAGGCATGTGGGGCCCCTGGCATTGAAGGAGCATGTTCAGATGTTCCTAAAATTTTTAAACCTTTTTCAACGCAATAATTTATATTTTCTAAAAGCGTAGTATAAGCATGACCACTTACTATTGAATGAGTATGTAAATCTGATAAGTATTTCATATTATCCTCCTATTATTGTTATATCTATATATTTAGTATAAATCAATAAAGTATAATAATCCATTAAATAGAGTGTTAAATGATTTTTAACTATTTGGAAGACAATAGTTGTATTGCATTTATTTAATTTATCATTTACCTTGACAGTGAATAGTCAATAAACTACAATAATAGATAAGATAAAATTAAATATGAGGTAAAGATACACTTTAACTTGGTCCTGTGAGGCCAGAAAGGAGTCTGCAACTATGGATAATTTTAAAAATAATTTCATAGCTTTGTCTTTAAAGGCATTAAACAATAATGTATATAAATATAATGGGATAGTGAGGAGACTGGACTTTCAATAGTTTCTTTAATATCCTTTTCTTTATACTCAAAAATAATGTCATTTAAAGTGTATTTTCCTTAATCATAAAATAAGGAGGGGCTAGGCATGAAAGCAAAGCTAGTTTTAGAAAATGGAATGGTGTTTGAAGGTAAAGCCTTTGGATACTTAAAAGATAGCGTTGGGGAAGTTGTATTTACAACAGGTATGACAGGATATCAAGAAATATTAACAGATCCATCATACTATGGGCAAATAGTAACAATGACATATCCTCTTATAGGTAACTATGGTATAAACCTTGAGGATATGGAATCAAGTAGTCCGAAGGTAAAAGGATTTATAGTAAGAGAAAAATGTAATCTACCAAATAACTTTAGATGTGAATTAGAATTAGAAGATTTTTTAAAACAAAATAAGATTGTTGGGCTTGAAGGAATAGATACTAGAGCGCTTACTAAAGTATTAAGAAATAATGGTACTATGAGGGGTATCATAGCAGTTGATGAAATAGATAATGAAGATATGAATAAGAAAATGAAGGAATTTTCAACTGTTGGTGCTGTTAAAAATGTTACAACAAAAAACAATTATACAATAGATGGAACAGGAAAGCATATTGCTATAATGGATTTTGGTATAAAACAAAATATAATAAGATGCTTTCAAAAAAGAGGCTGTAAAATTACAGTATTTAATGCAGATACAACAGCTGAAGAAGTTTTAGCTATTAATCCAGATTTAGTTTTCTTATCAAATGGACCTGGAGATCCAGAAGATTTACCAGGAGCAATAGAGAATATAAAAAAAATAGTAGGAAAAAAACCTTTAGTAGGAATATGTTTAGGGCATCAACTTTTAGCATTGGCGTTAGGTGGAAAAACAGAAAAATTGAAATTTGGTCATAGAGGGTGCAATCATCCAGTTAAGGATTTAGAAACAAATAAGGTGACAATAACCTCACAAAACCATGGATATGTTGTAGAAACTTTACCAGAGGAAGTAGAATCTACACATATTAATATCAATGATGGAACAATTGAAGGAATGAAGCATAAGGAATTACCAATATTCTCAGTTCAATTTCATCCAGAAGCATCAGCTGGACCTAAGGACAGTGAGTATATATTTGATAAATTCATGGAATATGCATTATAGGAGGTTTTTGATATGCCATTAAATAAAGATATAAAAAAAGTTTTAGTTATAGGATCAGGTCCAATAATAATAGGGCAGGCAGCAGAATTTGATTATTCTGGAACACAAGCTTGTCAAGCACTTAAGGAAGAAGGAATTGAGGTTGTTTTAATTAACTCAAATCCAGCTACTATAATGACAGATAATGAAGTAGCTGATAAAGTTTATTTAGAACCTTTAACTGTAGAATTTGTAGAAAAAGTAATAGTTAAAGAAAAACCAGATAGTTTACTTGCAGGAATGGGTGGGCAAACAGGATTAAATTTAGCTGTAGAACTACATGATAAAGGCATTTTAGATAAATATAATGTTAATGTAATTGGTACATCCATAGCTTCAATTAAAGAAGGGGAAGATAGAGAACTATTTAGAGACATGATGAACAGGATAAAAGAACCTGTAATTAAATCAGAAATAGTAACTGATATGGAATCTGGATTAGAATTTGCGGCTAAAATAGGATATCCAGTTATAGTTAGGCCCGCATACACACTTGGAGGAACAGGTGGCGGAATAGCAGAGACTAAGGAAGAATTGGAAGAAATTTTAGAATCAGGATTACAATTAAGCACAATAGGGCAAGTACTTCTTGAAAAATCAGTTAAAGGTTGGAAAGAAGTTGAATATGAGGTTATGAGAGATTCTTATGGAAATTGTATTACAGTATGTAATATGGAAAATATAGATCCAGTAGGGATTCATACAGGGGATAGTATAGTTGTAGCACCGTCTCAAACTTTATCAGATAAAGAATATCAAATGCTTAGAACAGCATCAATAAATATTATAAATGCAGTAGGAATAGAAGGTGGATGTAATGTTCAATTTGCTTTAAATCCAAATTCATTTGAATATGCTGTAATAGAAATTAATCCTAGAGTATCTAGAAGTTCAGCCTTAGCATCAAAAGCAACAGGTTATCCAATTGCTAAACTAGCAGCTAAAATAGCTTTAGGATATGGGTTAGATGAAATAAAGAATGCTGTAACACAAAAAACATATGCATGTTTTGAACCAGCTTTAGATTATGTAGTATGTAAAATTCCAAAGTGGCCATTTGATAAGTTCTTTGGAGCAGATAGAGCGCTTGGGACAAAAATGATGGCAACAGGAGAGATAATGGCTATAGGTGCAAATCTAGAACAGGCATTATTAAAGGGAATAAGAAGCTTAGAAATTGGTAAATATTCTCTAGAACATAAGAAGTTTAGAGAACTTAGTATGAAAGAATTGAAAGAGAGAGTAGTAACTCCAGATGATGAAAGAATTTTTGCATTAGCAGAAATGCTTAGAAGAGACTATAGAGTAGATAAGATAGCAAAAATAACAGGGATAGATATTTTCTTTATAGAAAAGTTCAAGTGGATAGTTGAAGAAGAACAAAGACTAAAACTTTCTAAAATAGAAGATTTAGATAAAGAATGGCTTCTTAACTTAAAGAAAAAAGGGTTCTCTGATAAGGCTATTGCAGATATGTTAAAGGTAAAGCCAGAAGATGTCTATAGGTTAAGAGATATTTGGAATGTAAAGCCTTCTTATAAGATGGTTGATACATGTGCTGGAGAGTTTGAAGCACTATCACCATACTATTATTCTACATATGAGCAATTTGACGAGGTAGAAGTTTCGGATAAAAAGAAAGTTATGGTAATAGGATCTGGTCCAATTAGAATAGGGCAAGGTATAGAATTTGATTATGCATCAGTTCATTGTGTATTAGCTTTAAAAAAGATGGGAATAGAAACTATAATAGTAAATAATAATCCAGAAACTGTAAGTACAGATTTTAACATATCTGATAAGTTGTACTTTGAACCATTAACAGAAGAAGATGTATTAAATATAGTAGAAAAAGAAAAACCGGATGGGGTTATACTCCAATTTGGTGGGCAAACAGCTATTAAGCTTGCAAATTTTATGCAAGAAAAAGGAATTCCAACCCTTGGAACTACAGCAGATCAAATAGATATGGCTGAAGATAGAGAGAAGTTTGATGAATTACTTGAGAAGCTTGGAATTTCTAGACCTAAAGGAAAAGGAATTTGGTCAATAGAAGATGGTTTAGAAGAAGCAAGGAGATTACAGTTCCCAGTACTTGTTAGGCCTTCATATGTAATTGGTGGGCAAGGTATGGAAATAACACATGATGAAGAGGAATTAACTTATTATTTAGAGAATGCTTTTGAGAAAGATTCAAAAAATCCAATTCTTATAGATAAATATTTAATGGGAAGAGAAATTGAGGTAGATGCAATTTCTGATGGAGAAAATGTATTAATTCCAGGAATAATGGAACATTTAGAAAGAGCAGGAGTTCATTCAGGGGATAGTGTAACAATGTATCCAAGTCAAAATATTAGTAATGATATAAAAGATAAGGTATTAGATTATACTAAGAGGTTAGCTTTAGCAATAGGAATAAAGGGAATGATAAACATTCAGTTTATAGAATTTGAAGGGCAACTTTATGTAATAGAAGTTAACCCAAGAGCATCAAGAACAGTACCATATATAAGTAAGGTAAGTAAGGTACCAATAGTAGATCTTGCAACTAAGGTAATGCTTGGATCAAAGATTGTAGATTTAGGATATGGAATAGATGTATATAAAGAGCCAGAATTAGTTTCAGTTAAGGTTCCAGTATTTTCAACTCAAAAGCTACCCAATGTAGAAGTTTCTTTAGGGCCAGAAATGAGATCTACAGGAGAAGTATTAGGAGTAGGAAGAAATGTTAAGGAAGCTTTATATAAAGGCTTTGTAGCAGCAGGAATGTTGCCAGGAAAGGGAGATATACTTGCAACTATAAATAAGCATGATAAGGCTGAATTCTTGCCAATGGCATTAGAACTTTCAAAGCTTGGTTATAAATTTATAGCAACTGAAGGTACAGCTAATTTATTAGTTGAAGCCGGAATAGATGCTAAGGTAATTAGAAAGCTTGATGAAGAACATCCAAATATATTAGATGTAATTAAAAATCAAGAAGTTGATTTAGTTGTGAATACTCCAACTAAAGGAAATGACTCTAAAAGAGATGGGTTCTTAATAAGGAGAGCTGCAGTTGAAAGAAATATTGGAGTTATAACAGCATTAGACACACTAAGAGCTATAGTTGTAGTGAAGTCTGAGGGATTGGAAAGTAACAAAGGATTAGAAGTATTTAATATTGCTGAGTAGAGATAAAATATGGTGAATTTGATTGGGGAACTAAATATAGTTCCCCAATTTTTGAGGTTATTTAAAAGAATACTTATAATTTAAAATAAGAATTAGGATATAGGGCCAAAGTCCTGTAAAATTAGTGTATAAGGTCCTATTTACAGATAATAAGAAAACGTTTAATATATATGTGGACACAGCATAAAATACAACTGAAATTGATAAAATATTCAAAGCAAGAAGTGGTTTATTTTTATATAATAGAGCAACTATTTTATTGACAGTCGAACAAAAGTTCGATTATAATGAAGATACAGAACGAGTGTTTGGATGGGAGATATATGATGAACAAAAGAGAGGTTTTTGTAAGGCTAAGTATTAAGAATATAAGTGAGATTAAAAGTCATATTGTTGATAAGAATGAGCTTGAAAATAGAGAAAGTGGTAGATATATAATGTGTGCAGGAAAGTATGATAAAAATGGATGGACCATTGTATTTAAAGCTAAGGATTATAAGGAAGCAGAGTACATAATTAATCACACACAGTTTAATAATGGTAAAATATATTCTAATGAAATTATAGCACCTTTTCCAAGAATACTATGTTAAATGTTTAGGTATTATTATCTACAATTTTTATTTTTTTTAATTTTAAATAAGATAGATTACATAAATTAATATTACATGTAGATTTATTTTATAGAAAGTAATAAAATAATTATAGAAAAGAAGTAATTGGAGTGATATACCTTGAATAGAAATGATATGCCAATAGGTTTTTTTGACTCAGGTGTAGGGGGCCTTAGTGTATTAAAAGAAGCTATGAAACTTATGCCCAACGAGCATTTTATATATTTTGGAGATTCCAAGAATGCTCCATATGGAGTAAAAAAAGTAGAAGAAGTAAGGGAGCTTACATATAAAGCAGTAGAATTTTTAATAAGTAAAGGTGCTAAAGCTATTGTAATTGCATGTAATACAGCAACTAGTGCGGCTGTTTCTTCATTAAGGATATCATATCCTTTTTTACCTATAGTGGGGATAGAACCAGCATTAAAGCCAGCAGTAAACTTAAAAAGAAATGGATCTGTAGTTATAATGGCAACTCCTGTAACATTGCAAGAAAAGAAATTTATTAATCTTATGGAGAAATATAAAGGTGAATCAGAAATATTACCAATGCCATGTCCAGGATTAGTGGAATTTATAGAAAAGGGAGACATAGATAGCAAAGAATTAAGAAGTTATTTGAAAGATAAGTTTAATGTGTATAAAGATATTAAAATTGGGTCTGTAGTTTTAGGTTGTACTCACTATCCTTTTGTTAAACATGTTATTAAAGATATATTAGAAGAAGATGTACCAATAATAGATGGTGGACTTGGAACTTCTAAGGAATTAAAGAGAAAGTTAGAAGAATTAAACATATTAAATGATTTGTCAGTGGAAGGAAATATTACAATCTATAATTCTCTTGAAGAAGATAGAATTATAAAAATAAGCAATAAACTATTATATAAATAGTTTATTGCTTATTTTTATAAGAAAAACTAAAAAAACTTTGTTAAAATGTTGACAAAAAAATAGAAGACTGATATTATAATATTAGAAAGAATTATCAGAATATTTAGAAATGTTGGGAGGAAGTATTATGGAAATTAACGTAAGAGAATACTTGGGAGAAAACTTTAGCATAGAGGATGCTATACTGTTAAGAGAGGCTATCATAAAAAATAATATGGAGAACATTACTTTAGATTTTGCTGGTATAAAAAATGTTCCTGCTACTTTTTTTAATTGCTTGTTTGGACCAATTCTTTATGAAATTTCAAGAAAAGAAATTTTTAGCAGAATAGATGTTAAAAATTTATCAAATATAAATGATTATTCAAGAGTTGTTTTAGGAACTGCTTTTGCGAGTTAGGAGATAGATTGAAAATATTAGAATGGAAAAATTCAAAGTTAATATGAAAAATCACTATTTAAAGTTATTAAATGGTGATTTTTTTCTTTACATTAAAAATTGAAATGTAAAATAGAATTTAACTTGTTGAAAATCTCTTAAATTGTGCATTGAAAATGAATAGGTATATATATATAATAATGATAATGAATTTATAAGGATAAATTTGATAAGAATAGTTATTATAAGAATTGAAGGGAGAAATATATTATGAATAATCCAATAATTACTATACAAATGCAGAATGGTGGAGTTATTAAAGCAGAGCTTTATCCAAATGTAGCACCAAATACAGTAAATAATTTTATAAATTTAATTCAAAGAGGATATTATGATGGATTAATTTTTCACAGAGTAATTCCAGGTTTTATGATTCAAGGTGGATGTCCAGAAGGAACAGGAATGGGAGGCCCAGGATATAGCATAAAGGGAGAATTCTCACGTAATGGATTTAAGAATGAATTAAAGCATTCAAGAGGCGTGTTATCTATGGCTAGAACAATGGATCCAAATTCAGCAGGAAGTCAATTTTTTATAATGGTTCAAGATTCACCTCATTTAGATGATCAATATGCTTCATTTGGAAAGGTAATTGAGGGAATAGAAGTAGCAGATGAAATAGTAAATGCAAAAAGAGATTATGATGATAGACCATATGAAGATCAAGTTATTAAGACGGTAACAGTAGAAACATTTGGAGAGTCATATGAAGAACCTCAAATAATTGAATAATTGAGGTGAAGGGTGTGCTAGAAAATAGTAAGTGTATCTTAATTTATGGGTTTAAAGATGAAGAACTAGAAATGCTTAAGATGATAAAACTTAAATTAATAAAAGTAACACCTGAAATGACAAGTATGAGGGTTAAAGATATAGTTGATGGTATTAGAATATTTACCTATAAGGAAAATATGACTGAAGAAAAGCTTGTCTTGTTTAATAATTGTGAATCTCAAGAATTATATGTTTTAATAAAGTTTATTAAGAAGATGATGCCAAAGGTTATATTAGCCACAGTAACACCTTTAACCAATGAATGGACTTTTGAATATCTTTTATCTCACTTGATAAAAGAAAAAGAGTGGATTGAAAGTAGACAGGAAGGAAGATAAAGCTATGAGTAGAGTTGGGGAGAAAATAAAAAACGCAAGATTAAAATCAGGAATTACACAAAAAGTTTTAGCTAAAAAGTTAGGTGTATCAGAAAAATATATAAATGAAGTTGAAGGTGGGAGGAAGGTTGCTCAAGAAAGTTTTATAGATAGAGCAGCAAAGTTTCTTAAAGTTGACTTAAATGATATAAGTATGGTAGTAACTGATGAAGTATTAATGGAGGAGAGAAAGCAAGAGAAATTAAATGTTAAAGTTAAAGAAACAAAAATTTCTCCAAGGATTCTTGGTGAGACTTCAGAAGTTTGGACAGATGCATTTTCATCAGTATTAAAAAGAGTAAATATTTATGATTATAGTTTGAAGAATATATTAGGGGGAAAAGATCTACCTAATTATTCAAACAAAGTAGAGGGATATACTGCTGATAAGGTTCTATATTTAAAGGTATCAGATAATGATATGGTAGGTTTTAGAATTATGAAAGATGATATAGCATTTGGACATTTAGTTAAAGAAGTAAGCAATGGTATATTTCTTATTGAATATAAAGGTAAAAGAGCTATTAGGCAAATTAAATTAATAGGAAATTCCAGGGCATTATTAATAAATAATGATGGTGCTGTATTGACTGAAACTATAGAAGTAAATAACATAAAAGTAATAGCAAAATTAGAAAGATTAGAAATATCATTATAATAAGAATAGTATTTACTATCTAAAATAGGATTTTTATAAATTCTATTTTAGATAGTTTTTTATTTGAAGAAAATTAGAAGTTAGAATTAGTTTGTTATTCAGCATAAGAAACATATTTATCTTTTTTCATATATTAGTATTATTAATTAGTTGGAGGTTTTTATGGAAAATGGGATTAAAACAACCAATTTAATAAAAAATGTACCAGAGAGTATATTAAGTAAATTGAATTTTACATCAAATTTAAGTCAAATGGATGAAAACATAGAGGTAATTGTATTATATGGAGAAAAGTTTAAAGATGTTAATGAGTACATAACTAGTATTGGGGCGAAGCTTCAAGATTTAGGATATGGTTATGGTATAGTAACAATAAATCGTAAAGATATAGAGAAGTTAGCTCAAAATCCTGATTTACAATACATTGAGTTACCAGCAAGTCTTTATTTTTCAGATCTAGGCAGTAATAGGGCAGCTTGCATAGATAAAGCACAAAATGATTATGGAATTTATGGTGAAGGAATTATTATAGGCTTTGTAGATTCTGGAATAGATTTTACACATCCTGCATTTAAAAATGAGGATGGAACTACCCGAATTGAGTATATATATGACTTAAGTTTAGGTGGACAAATTTATGATAAAAATTTAATAAATCAAGCTTTAAAGAGTTCTGATCCAGCTTCAATTGTTCCTTCATATGATGTAATTGAACATGGAACACATGTAGCAGGGATAGCTTGTGCTGGAGGGAAAATTGACCCTAGAAATTATGGTGTTGCTCCAAAATCTTCAATAATGATGGTGAAAAGTGCAAGGGGAAACTTTTCGCTAAGTACACAATTGATGAGGGGATTAAAGTTTTTAGTGGATAAGGCTAATGAGTTAAAGAAACCTCTTGTAGTTAATTTAAGTTTAAGTACCAATGATGGAGCTCATAAAGGAACAAGTCTTTTAGAGCAATATATAAATACATTAGTATCCTCAGAAAGAATAACTGTTGTAGTAGCTGCAGGAAACGAAGGAAGTGCTTCTCATCACATTGGAGGAGCATTAGAAATTGAAAATGTAATAAAATTTAACGTTGCTGAGGATGAAACAGCAGTAGTAATAAATTTGTATAAGTCAGTTCTTTCACAGGTTAGTCTTGAATTAATAACTCCTACAGGGACTACTACAGGAGCAATGGTTATTGAAGAAGGATATAAAGAAGGAGTAATATCTAGAAATAGATATCAAATTTACAATACAGGACCAAGACCATTTGATATTAATGGAGAAATAGGAATATCATTAATTACAAAAGGAAACTATATATTATCTGGAGAATGGACTATTAAGCTTAGATTACTTAATGAATATAAAGGTATTTATGATATGTGGTTACCTATAGCTGAAGGATTAAATGAAAAAACTAAATTTTTAAGTCCAACAATTAATAATACATTAGGAATACCTGCTACAGTAAATACAGTTATTTCTGTTGGAAGTTATAATTACATTACTAGGATGATTTCTCCATTTAGTGGAAGAGGAGTACTTAGATTATATGGAGAAACAAAGCCTGATGTAGTAGCCCCAGGAGAAGGGATAACAGCACCAATACCTAATGGTTCCTATGATGCAAAAACAGGAACATCTATGGCTTCACCTCATGTTGCTGGTATTTGTGCATTAATGATGGAATGGGGAATAATAAAAGGAAATGATCCATTTTTATATGGTAGTAGACTTAAGTATTATTTAATAATGGGTGCAAGAAGAGGTAGAAGAGATACTGTTTATCCAGATACTAGTTGGGGATATGGTGAGGTGTGTATAAAAAGTAGTATTGATATTTTAATAGATACATTAAATATAATAAGCACTAATGCACCACGATATAAATATGAAAATAGAATTAGTAATGAATATATGATAGGAGAATTATTTGTGAGATATCCTAAAAAATGATATTCACGAAATAATGTACAATTGCATAATATATAGATGAAACAATAAAAAATATATTAGGAGATATTCATGGCAGAAGGGCAAATAAAAGTTCAATGCTTCAAGGGAGAAAGTTATGTGCCTGTAGAAGGAAGTAAGGTAACAATAAATCCTTCAAATGATAATACTAGAAAGGATTATTTTAGGATTGATTTATCAACAGATTCATCTGGATTAACATCAACTGTAAATTTAAGTGCACCACCAATAGAATATTCAAATGAGCCATCAGATAATGCTCCATATAGCCTCTATGATATAAAGGTTGAAAGAGATGGCTTTGAGGATACTATTGTAAAGGAGGTTCAAGTTTTTCCAGAGCAAATAGCATTTCAAAAAATATATCTAAAAGAAAAGGCAGAGGCGCCTGCAGTAGCACAGGAAATAGTAGTACTCCCTAATACATTATTTGGTGATTATCCAGCAAAGATTCCAGAAGATCCAGAAAAACCTTTACCACCACCATCTAGTGGAGTAGTATTAGCAAAACCAGTGGTTCCAGAATTTATTACAGTTCACATAGGAGGTCCAGACCAAGCAGGTCCAAATTATAGAGTACCTTACAAAGATTATATAAAAAACGTTGCTTCAAGTGAAATATATTCAACTTGGTCTACCAACACAATAAGAGCTAATGTTTTTTGTATAATATCCTTTACTTTAAATAGAATATATACTGAATGGTATAGAGGAAAAGGAAAGACATTTGATGTAACTAATTCTACAGCATATGATCATGCATTCAATTATGGAAGAAATATTTACGATAGTATAAGTGTTATTGTAGATGAACTATTTTCAACATATGTTAAAAGGTATGGAAAAAAACAACCTTTATTAACACAATACTGTGATGGTAAGAATGTTCAGTGTCCTCAGTGGTTAAGTCAATGGGGAAGTAAGTATTTGGGGGATCAAGGAAAAACACCATATGAAATATTAACTTATTATTATGGAACTGATCTTCAATTGACAACAGCTGAACAAGTAAAAGGTAGTCCTAGTTCTTATCCAGGATATGATTTGAAGCGAGGATCAAGGGGGGGGCCAGTTAGAACAATACAAGAACAATTGAACAGAATCGCTCAAAACTATCCACTTATTCCTAAACTTGCAGTTGACGGTATATTTGGTCCTAAGACAGAAGAGTCTGTTAAAGTTTTTCAAGGAATATTTACATTGCCAAAAACAGGAGTTGTAGATTATGCAACATGGTATAGTATTTCTAATATTTATGTAGGAGTAACAAGAATAGCAGAATTAAGGGCTGATAATATTTTTTATCCAGTGAATGATATAGATTATAGAAGTAAGGGAGAACCATATTTTAGATATCCAAAAGACAACTAGAATAAAATGCATAATGTACAAATTTTAATTTATACATTATGCATTACTTAAATTCCCTGAAAATTGAAATTAGGAACATAACTTGTATTATTTGTTCCAACATCCTGAATAAATCCTTTACTAACACCTATTGATTCTGCATATTCAATTAAAGAATTATAATGCTTTGGATTTAGAAGCTTATTTATTTCAGGATAATTCTTTGAATTATACATTGGAGTATATTGATTCATTATGCTTATATAAACTTTGTCTCCAAAAGTATTATATATTTTATCTATAATTTTTTTAGAATCAAACAATAGTCCAGGCAACATAAGGTGTCTTATTATAACACCCTTTAGAATTCTTCCATCAGAATCAAAAATAGGTTCACCAACTTGTTCAATCATTTCATTGAGAATTAGAATAATATTCTCTTCATAGGATATAGCATTTGAGTATCTAATTGCATATTTATCATTGTAATACTTAAAGTCTGGAAGATATACATCTATAAAGCCATTTAAGGATTTAATAGTATCTAAAGTATCATAGCCATTTGTATTATAAAGAATAGGCAATGTTAGACCATTTTTTTTGGAAATTTCTATAGCCTCCTTAATTTGAGGAACATAGTGGGTTGGAGTAACAAGATTTATATTGCTAGAACCCTTACATTGAAGTTCCAAAAATATTTCACTCAATCTTTCAATAGTTATAAACTTACCTTTAAATTCTTGACTTATTTCATGATTTTGACAAAATACACATTTCAAATTGCAATGAGAAAAAAATATTGTTCCAGAGCCATTACCTAAAGATACAGGAGGTTCTTCCCAAAGGTGAAGATAGGCTTTTGCAACCTTTATTTTACTATCAGCAGAACATACACCTAGTTCACCTTTCAATCTATTTACACCACATTGTCTTTTACACAACTTACAATTTTCTAATAAACTAGAATATTTCAAAAAACACACCTCCTAAGGATTACTAATAAATTATAAAACTAAGAGGTGTAGATAACAAGAAGTTAATCTACCATTTCATCCTTATGTTTTCTATAAAAAATTATAGATTGGATTATAAATATTAGGCTAAGTACACCAAATAGTGGATAAAGTGTAGATATTAAATTAGTGAAACCTATTTGAGATATAGGCAAAGCTACAGCTAGAACTAAAAAAATTCCTTTCTTAAAGTGTATATTAAATGTTTGTTCTAATGTTTTACTTATTGAGTATACATCTGAAACTTCTGTAGAGAACATTTCTAGTAAAATAATCATTAAAAGTAGGGCTTGCATGAATGGACCAAATCTTTGAGCTACAAATAAAAGGGGTATCTCATATTCATAAATATAAGGTTGATTAATAGTTAACATAAAATTAATCATACAACAAAGAAGGCTTAAGCCTATAGCACCAAATATAATGCCAATAATCATAGTTCTAGATTTTTTCATTTGATTACTTAATGGAACTAATACACCAGATGAACAAAGTATATTATAGCCAGCATAAAGAATAGTTGAAATTAAGATACCCTTTTTTTTAGGTTCAAAGCTAGAAATATTATTAAAGCTCACCATTTCTTTACAAAACATAAAATATAAAATAGTTACTAAGGATATAGTAATTATTAATGCTGGTACAATAAATGAATTAACTTCAATCAAACCATTAGTTCCTCTAAGAAGGAAGAAAGATGCAAAAACTATCATGAGAAGAGAACCTACAATTTTAGGGATACCAAAAAATTGATTAATTAAAGCCCCGCTTCCAGCGATTATTATTGATGCACTAGAAATTAAATAAAGTGTGGTTATGACCCCAGTAAGTTTTCCTAAAATGTTGGGACTTATTATTTTCATTACATCACTATAAGAATTTAGATTGTAATTAACACTTATTTTTGAAATAATAGTCCCCATTATTATGTAGAATGCACCACATAAAATTATGCCTAAAAAACTTTTAGCACCAAATGATGTAAAAAACTGAGTTATTTCTTTTCCAGAAGCTAATCCAGCTCCAACTATAGTGCCTATAAAAACTACAGCAATTTGAAATATTTTTGTAATTTCTTTATTCACAATTTACTCCTTTTTAAGTTGTTTCTATTAACAAATATATTAATGAAGTATAGGTATTTATTCTAATTAAGAAGTATAAGGAAATTTTTCTTAGGAAAACTAAATTTATATTAGTAAGAAAGGGGAGTTCTTTGTGAAAAGGTTTATAACATTTATTTTAATTTTCATATTATCAATTACAATGGTTGGATGTGAAAGAGTAGTAGGAGAGGTACCATTATATTTATTTGATATAAATGAGGCAGTAAAGACATCTAATAATTTCATGAAGAGTTTATCAAATGAGGATATAGAGGGAGCAAATAAATATTGTAGGAATGAAACTATAGATACAGATGAAGTAATTAAAATGAGAGAAAACAAAATAGATTCATATAAAATTGATTTTGTATCTGAAGGACCTAATTATTCATATATAAGATATTTATTAATAAGGAGAAATGAAAATAATGTTAGGGCTAATTTAGAAAGTTTAGATTTAAGAGTAGCTAAGGTGGATGATAGTTATTTAATAGATGAAGTAAAAACTAAAGGATTAAAGGAAGTATATAAGGATAAAACATCATTAAGATTATTAGATGAAGATACAGGAAAAAGTCAGCTGCTTTTAAGAAGAAGAGATATGCCAAAACAGGTGTATCCAAAGGAAGAAAATATAGTATTAACTGAAGAAGATGTTCCAGAAACTGACTTCTCTATTGTTAATATAGGTTTTCAAGGAGAATCTATTGCAATGATATCATCAAATGGAGGCAATAAATTGATATCATTGGCAAAGGTAAATAAGCTTAAACAAACTGTTGGAGAAGCTGAAAGCGGAGATATAAATATAGATGAAAATATAGAACGATTATTAGAAAAACCAATAGCTGAGAATATTGTAGGGTATGACATGTTAAAGAATGTAGAAATTCAGAAAGTACTATTTTCAGATGATGATGGAGAATTGATTGTACAATTAAAAGAGAAAGATAAAGGAACAACTATAAAAATATATAGAAATCCTAAAGGAGAATTATTACCATTAAAACTAAATGTGGTTTTTCCTAATGATAAATATTCATTAGATATACTTAGGGTTACAAGTGCAGGTGTATTTATAAAATCTACAGCACTTAAAGAAGAAAAGGAATCTGAGGGAGTATATTTAATAGATTTAAAGGATTTAAAAGTGACTAAAAAGGATATAGAAGATTAGAATTTTAGCAATTTTCAATTTAATCTGTTATTATAAGTATGATATTTTTATTCGAAGGGAGATAAACCATGATTAAAGAGTGGAATGGGAAAAGATATCATAGCTTAAATTATTTTTTAAGAGAAAGATTTGGAGAGAAAGTTTTTAAAATTTCTTTGGATGGGGGATTTTCTTGTCCTAATAGAGATGGAACCATAAGTAGTGGTGGATGCTTATTCTGTAGTGAAAGAGGTTCAGGAGATTTTGCAGGAGATAGAGATTTTTCTATTAGTAAGCAATTTGATGATATAAAAAAAATGATGGCTAAGAAATGGAAAAATGGTAAATATATTGCTTACTTCCAGGCTTATACTAATACCTATGCACCAATAGATGTACTAAAATCTAAGTATGAAGAAGCACTTAAACAAGATGATGTAGTAGCATTAGCTATTGCAACAAGGCCTGATTGTTTGGGAGAAGATGTACTAGATTTATTAGAAGAAATAAATAAAAAGTTTTATATTTGGATAGAACTAGGATTACAAACTTGTAATGATAAATCTGCAAAAAAAATTAATAGGGGATATAAGTTAGAAGTTTTTGAAGAAGCTATAAAAAAATTAAAGGATAGAAATATAGATTTTGTTGTTCATAGTATTTTTGGATTACCAGGTGAGAGTAAAGAAGATATGTTAAAAACTGTAGAATATATTGCACATTCGGGAGCAAAAGGAGTTAAATTTCATTTGCTTCATTTGATGAAAAATACTCCATTAGTTAAATTATATGAAAAAGGAGAATTAAAGTTCTTATCACAAGAAGATTACATAGAATTATTATGTAAGTCAATAGAAATATTACCACAAGATATGGTTATACATAGGTTAACAGGAGATGCTCCAAGAAATTTACTTATTGGACCTATGTGGAGCTTAAAAAAGTGGGAAGTTTTAAATGCTATAGATAAAGCTATGTTAGATAATGATGTTTATCAAGGGAAAAGTTTCAGATAGGAGACAGGATTATGAAAGTTGATGTAATAATTTCAGCAGACTATATAAGAGAAGATATTATCAAGGATAAAGTGGTTGTGGTTATAGACATGCTTAGAGCCACATCAGTAATAACCACAGCCTTAATGAATGGGTGTAAAAAAGTTATACCCTTACTGACTATAGAAGAATCTTTTAAAATGAGAAATAAACTAGGAAAAGAACATTGCATTTTAGGGGGGGAAAGAAAAGCTGTTAAAATTGAAGGATTTGATTTATCAAATTCTCCTTTAGAATATACAAGAGAACAAGTTGAAGGAAAAACAGTAATAATTACAACTACTAATGGGACAAGAACAATAACTAATTGTACATCAGCTTATAGGATATTAGTTGGGTGTATGCTTAATGCAAGAGCTATTGCAAATAAATTGTTAGAACTTAATAGAGATGTAGTTATAGTTAATGCAGGAACTAATGGACAGTTTTCTATAGATGATTATATATGTACAGGCTTTATAATTAAAGAAATTACCCAAAATATCAATAAGTTAGAATTGACAGATATATCTTTAACATCTCTAAAACTTTATGAAAGATATCCTATAGTTATAGAGTATATAAGAGATGCAAGACATTATAATGTCATGATGAGTCTAGGGCTTGAAGATGATATTAATTACTGTGTTCAAAAAAATATAACTAAAATAGTACCAGAATATACCAAAGGGCATATTATAGGAATAAGTTAAAAGGTTATTAAATATTAATTAGTAATGTAATATAAAGGGGAATAGCTATGTATAGATGCAAGTATCCTAAATATGTTAAAAAAAAAGGTATTAATATTGTTGAAGATGAAAAAGGTGAGAGATGCTATAAAATTTCATTTAGCCTAGGAAAAAAGGGTGAAAATGTTTTAGTTATTTCTAGAGCACCTAAAGGATTAGAGGAAGATAGCTGCAATAGTATATACAAGAGAATAGTTAAATTCCTTCAAGAAAATAAGGATGAAATTAAGGAAATACAAAAGTTAACAATAGTAAATTTATTTACTGTATATGAATATTCAAGAGAAGATTTATATGAAGAATGTATTTTAAGAGGAAAAGAATATCTAGAAGGAAATGAAGATATTCTTTGTAATGATGAGATAATAGCTGAAGAAATACATGATGCTGATTATATAATTGCTGCTTGGGGAGAACCTTTAGAGGGGTTAGATGAAATATATGTAAGTAGGGTAGAATTGATATTAAAGTCTTTAAGGTATGAAATGATGAATAGTTCAGCCAAAAAGCATATTCTTAGAGTTGGCGAAATGAGCAAAAAAGGATATCCTAAGCATTGTTTGGCTTGGTCTTATAAAGATAATCTTGAAAATTTATTTGAATGAATAATTATTAATGTTTAGACATTATTTTATGTAATATACATGAAATAATGTCTTTGTTTTTGAAGTTTATTGAAAAAATATAAAAATATGGTTTACACATTTGATAATAAATTTGTTTCTATTTATGAATTAGCTAATTAAAAAATTAAATGGAGATGAATTAATATGGAGATTACAGTGTTACAAATTCAACAATGGTTAAATAAAACATATAGGGGGAAATCAGGCTATAATTTAATACGTGAAGATAATACATTTGGGGATGAAACAATAGGAGCATTAATTAGGGCATTGCAAATTGAACTTGGAATAACAACTCCAAATGGAGTTTTTGGACCTGCAACAACTGCAGCTTTTGGAGAGTTATCAATTAATTCAACAAGAACAAATCAAGTTTATATATTACAGGGAGCTTTGTTTTGTAAGGGATATGATATAAAATGGTTTGATGGAAATTTTGGAGAAAACACTAAATCAGCAATAATGAATTTTCAATTAGATATTGGATTTAGTCAAAGTGGAAGTGTTAATTCACTTTTAATGAAACAATTATTAAATAGGAATTCCTTTAAGTTATCAACTGGAGGAGATCCAAATATTCGTAAAGTTCAACAAAATTTGAATCATGACTATTCTTCCAATAAACACTTTATGGAAGATATAGGTATACTTATTACTGATGGATTATATGGAGAGTTAACATATAAGGCTTTAGTTTATGCATTACAGATTGAAGAAGGTGTTAATGTAGATGGTCAATTTGGATTAACAACACAATCTTATTGTCCTAAATTAATAGAAGGCAGCTCAAAAACAAGATTTATATACTTATTACAATATGCTTTATACTGCTATGGGTTTAATACAAATGGATTTGATGGTCAATTTGGAAGTGGAACTAAGACAGCAGTAATTGAATTTCAGAAATTTATATGTCTGATTTCTAATGGAGTTGTAGGAGCACAAACTTGGGCATCATTATTTGTAAGTACAGGAGATAAATCTAGGAAAGGTACAATTTGTGATTGTTCAAATACAATTACTATAAAGACAGCTCAAACAATAAAAGAGAATGGATATAAAGTAGTTGGAAGATATCTTACTGGCAATTTTAAAATGACATCTGATGAATTAAATATTATTTTTGATTCTGGTCTTAGGGTTATTCCTATATATGAAACTGGTGGATATAAAATAGATTATTTTAATGAAGGTCAGGGGATTAGTGATGCAAAAGTGGCAATTGAAGCAGCTCAGAGTTTAGGACTAAAGCCAGGAATTATATATTTTGCAGTTGATTTTGATGTTTCAGAGAATGAAATTAATAAAATTAGAAGATATTTTGCTGAAATTAATAATATATTTACAACAAATGAAACAAATTACAAGATAGGTATATATGCGCCAAGGAAGGTATGCAGTATTATTGCATCAGAAAAACTTTCATGTAGTAGTTTTGTGTGTGATATGTCTTCAGCATTTAAAGGGAATAAAGGACATCCACTACCTAGTGATTGGGCTATAGATCAAATATCAACAATAACCATAGGAAGTGGAGAGGGAAATATAGAGATAGATAATAATATTAGCTCAGGAAGAGATTTGGGAATATCAAGATAACTTTATGAAATCTAAAATTTCAGATAGTAAAGATGTTTTTATAGAAAAATATGATAAACAATTTTTATAAATATTACAATTAAAACATAAAAATAATTAAGAAAAAAGTAACCTTAATGAAGAGGTTACTTTTTTTCTTTGTTATAAGGCAGTAATTTTATATTTTTTAATGTTTTTTTATCCTTTTTATGAGTAGGAACTAAATTTACATTTAATAAATCTAATATAAACATTAGAAGTGGAATTCCAAGAAGTAATCCCCAAACCCCCATAAAATGCTCTGATACTAAAAGTGTTACAAAAACAACAAAGACAGGAAGTTCAGTTTTGTTAGCCATAAACCTAGGATTTAATACATAACTTTCCAAAGCATGTAAAACAGCTATTAGGAGTAGTATATAAACAATCATTTTTATACCACCAATAGTATAGGCAATTATACAAAGTGGAATTAATGAAGCTATAGTTCCAGCCACAGGAACTAAGCTAAATATAAAAATCATAACACCAAGGCCTAGAACTTGAGGAAAATGCAAAAGAAATAATGATATTGAAGATAGAATACTATTTACAAATGCAATAATCAATTGAGCTTGAACTACCTTACCAAAAGAGTTTAAAAAGTTAGTTCCAAAATCTAATGTATATTTGTAAAAACCAGAAATTTTGCTATCTTCAAATTTTAAAAAGAATTCTTTTATCTTATCCATTTCAAGAACAAAGAATAAACTTAATATAGAAGCTATAAAAACATTTAATCCCCAAGCACCTAAGTTAGAAACATATTTTAAGAATTGATCTAATCCAGCACCTTTTATAAGTGAGATGAAATCAATTTCGTGGATATATTTTGCTATATATGGAGATAGAAAGCCTAATTTAATAGAATCAAAGTCAAAGCTAGATATTTCAGTAATTATTTCTCCTAATTGGTTTATAATTATTGGTATATAAGTAGAAATAATAAATACAATAGCTGCAGTTAATAGCAAATATAAGAATATAGTTATCACTGAGGGACTTACTTTTATAAACTTATTTAGTTTGTTACTAATTGCTTTTTGTAAACTATATGTAATATATGTGAAAATGAATGTGAGTAAAAATAAATTAAGCATTGAACTCAATAGAAACATGAAAAATATTATTACAGCTAATACAGCAAGTCGTTTAACTATATCTTTTTTAAAAAATTCTCTTAAAAAATTCATTCTTTAGTCACTCCCTATAGAAATTTTACATAAAAAGTAGTAAAATCAATTGATTGATTACTACTTTTTTAATTTTAAAGTTTATACAACCTGAAATACAAAGAATTTTAAGTAATAACTTTCATCTGAATTCCATAATATTGGATGGTCAGCTGATTGAGTTCTAAATTCTACTTGTCTTAAAATTCTATGTGCATCATGTGCAGCTTCGTTTATTGTAGATTTTAATAATTCTTCATTCATGTAGTGAGAACAGGAACAAGTCACAAAATACCCTCCTGATTTAACCATTTTTAATCCTCTAAGGTTGATTTCTTTGTATCCTCTTTTAGCACCGTTAATAGTATTTCGAGATTTAGTGAAAGCAGGAGGATCTAAAATAACTACATCAAATTTTCTTCCTTCTTTTGACCATGTAGATAATACATCAAAGGCATTATGGCATTCGAATTTAACTGTATCTTGCAAATTATTAAGTTCAGCATTTTTTGTTGCACATTGAATAGCATGTTCAGATACATCTATTCCAAGAACTGATTTTGCACCTGCAATACCTGCATTTAATGCGAAAGAACCAGTATGAGTAAAGCAATCTAAAACATCTCTATCTTTACAAATTCTATGTATAGCTGCTCTATTTTCTTTTTGATCTAAGAAAAATCCTGTTTTTTGACCATTTTCAATATCAACGATATATTTAACTCCATTTTCAATAATTTGAATGTTAGTGTCAAATTCATCAGTTAAAAAACCTTTTCGTTGCTCTAATCCTTCAATTTCACGAGTAGCTATATCACTTCTTTCAAATATACCTTTTGCATGATATTCATTTACAAGAATATCAACTATAGTATCTCTATATTTATCCATTCCTAAAGTTGAAATTTGTAAAACATAGTAGTCTTCAAATTTATCTATTGTTAAACCAGGAAGTAAATCAGCTTCTCCAAATACAAATCGGCAAGAAGAAGTATCTATGACAGTTTTTCTGTATTCATATGCAGCTTTAAACCTTTTTCTAAAGAAATCTTTATCAATTTCCTCATCTTTATCTCTAGTCATAATTCGTATTGTTATTTTACTTCTATCATTTATATAGCCTTTTCCAATAAAGTAATTTTTGTGGTTATATACTTCAACTATATCTCCATTCTCATAGTCACCATCATATTCATTTATTTCATCAATGTAAATCCAAGGTCTACCACCTTCAGCCCTTTTATTTTTTCCTTTATGTAAATAAAACTTGCTAGTCATAATTATCCCCTTTCAAAAAGACTCCTCTAAGATTATAACAGTATTTATAGGAAAAATGGAGTTTATATTTACATAATTAAGATTAATTAAGATTATTGAAATGTAATTTCAAAAAAACACGAAAATTTATATAAAAACTATTGAAAAAAATTCGAAAATTGATAGAATAGGCATTAGAAATTTAAAATATTGGGGGCAATAAAATGAGTTTTGTAGTTACAAAATTTGGAGGAAGCTCTTTAGCAGATGCTTCACAGTTTAACAAAGTTAAAGAAATAGTACTTGCAGATAGCAATAGGCGATATGTGGTGCCATCAGCACCAGGAAAAAGAACTTCAAAGGATACAAAAATAACAGATTTGCTATATCTCTGTCATGCACATGTTACAACAGGAATATCATTAGATGATGTTTTTAAGCATGTTTATGATAGATATATTGGAATTGTAAAAGATTTGGGGTTAGATTTTGACATTGAAAAGCACTTAAATATAGTAAAGAAAGATATTGAAGATGGTGCTTCAAAAGATTATGCAGCTAGTAGAGGAGAATACTTAAATGGATTAATATTAGCTGATTATTTAGGCTATGAATTTGTTGATGCAAAAGATGTTATTATTTTTAATAAAGATGGCTTTTTAGATTCAGAAAAAACAAATAAATTATTAAAAGAAACATTAGAAAATGTTGAAAAAGCTGTTATTCCAGGCTTTTATGGGGCAGATAAAGATGGAAATATAGTTACATTTTCAAGAGGTGGATCTGATGTAACAGGAGCATTAGTAGCAGCAAGTATTGAGGCTGATTTATATGAAAACTGGACAGATGTTTCAGGGTTCTTAATGGCAGACCCAAGAATAGTAGAAAATCCTAAGGCTATAAGCCGTATTACATATAAAGAATTAAGGGAATTATCTTATATGGGGGCATCCGTCCTTCACGAAGAAGCTATATTTCCAGTTAGACATGTTGGAATACCTATAAATATTAAAAATACTAATAGACCTGAGGATGCAGGAACATATATAGTACAAGATACAGATGAAAAAGAATGTAAAACAATAACAGGAATAGCAGGAAAAAAAGATTTTACTGTTATATCAATTGAAAAAGCTATGATGAATTCAGAACTTGGATTCTGTAGAAAAGTACTTTCAGTATTAGAGATGAATAATGTATCATTTGAAAATATGCCATCAGGAATTGATACAGTATGTGTGGTTATTTCAGATAGTGAGCTTAAAAACAAGACTGAGAAAATAGTAGAAGAAATACATAGAGCCTGTGACCCAGATTCAGTAGTAGTTCATCCTAATATGGCATTAATAGCTACAGTAGGAAAAGGAATGGCTAAAAGAACAGGTGTTGCAACAAAAATATTTAATTCATTATCAGAATCTAATGTAAATATAAGAATGATAGATCAAGGTTCATCAGAAATGAATATTCTAGTAGGAATTGAAAATGATGATTTTGAAAGAGCTATAAGAGCTATTTATGGAGCTTTCAATTAGATAGTTTAAGGGAGGTAGATAACCTCCCTTTTTTAGCATTTTTATTTATACTTCTTCATCATTTTCTTCTGGATTATTATCTGAACTAGCAGCTATAGCTAATAATATTTCAGAGTCTGTTATTAAAGATATTCCTTTGGGTAACTTTATGTTGTTTGCTAAAACTTTATCTTCAAAATTCATGTTACTTACATCAAATTCTAAAGTTTCAGGCATACTTGAAGCAACACCTTGAACTTCTATTTCATGGGAAAAAGTTTCTAAAACTAATCTCTTATTTTCTAAGTCTTCTTCTCCTAAAAATGTTACAGGAATTTTTAATCTTATAACTTCATTTTTTCTAACGGCTTGAAAATCAGCATGAATAACTTTCCCATAAATATCTTTTTGAATTTCTTTTATTACACAAGTTTTGGTTTTTCCATTTATTTTTAAAGAAATTAGGGAACTAGATGTGTTTGAACTAATAAGCTTAAGTAATTCATTCATTTTTATTTTTATAGGAATGTTTTTCTTTAAACTTCCTCCATAAATTATACAAGGTACTTGTCCATTTTTTCTTAATGGGTTTAATTTTTCATTAGATTCTCTTTCACTAACTTCAAATGCTAGACTTGTCATTATAAAGCCTTCTTTCATTAAATTATTTATACTTTTAATGTACCCTATAGCAATTAAGTTGCTTATAATCTTATGCGTTAGGATTAGGCAACCTACTTTCTATAGAATTTGTAGGTTTTTTTCCTTATCGCAATCGCCTCCTTTAATGAAATACAACTTAAGTATATCACTATAAAAAATATATTTAAAGTAAAGTTATAAGTTAATTGACAGATATTAAGGTAATAATATATAATGAATAACAAAAGCTATGATTAGGAAAAGTACTTAAGTCGTCTACTTAAAGAGAGCAACTGGTTGGTGTAAAGTTGTATAGGGTTTAAAGAAAAATCACCTAGGAGCTGGAAATTGAAAAGCTTAAGCTTAGTAGGTTTTCCCGTAGGCCTGCGTTAAAGGATAGAGTATGAAAGTACTTGAACTAAGCATCTTGTAATAGGTAGATGCATTTACCATAGGTGGTATAGCGAATATTACTTCGTCCTTTTGGATGGAGTTTTTTTATTTTTCATTAAGAATGATTAATAAGAGAGATATATGTAAACAACTTAAAGAGATTTAACAATAGGAAAGAAGAGAGGAGATCTTTAAAATGTACAAAAAAGTTGAACTTTCAAAAGGTTTTGTAGGTATGGAAAAAGAAGTCGCAGACTTTTGGAAAGCAAAAAATGTTATTAAGAAAAATTTTGATATGAATAAAGATGGTGAATATTTCACTTTCTATGATGGCCCACCAACAGCTAATGGGAAGCCACATGTAGGCCATATTATAACAAGAGTTATGAAGGATATCGTTCCAAGATATAAAGTTATGAAGGGGTATAAGGTTATTAGAAAAGCTGGATGGGACACTCATGGGCTACCAGTTGAACTTGAAATAGAGAAGAAGTTGGAAATATCAGGTAAAGAACAAATTGAAGAATATGGTGTTGAAAAATTTGTTACTGAATGCAAGGAAAGTGTATTTAAATATGTTTCAATGTGGGAAGATATGACTAATAAGATTGGGTATTGGGTTGATATGGATGAACCATATGTAACTTATCATAATTCTTATATTGAATCAGTATGGTGGGCATTAAAGCAAATGTGGGAAAAAGGTCTTTTATATGAAGGACACAAGGTTATGCCATACTGTCCAAGATGTGGAACAGCTCTTTCATCACATGAAGTAGCTCAAGGATATAAGGATGTTAAGGATTTAACTGCTATTGCAAAATTTAAAGTTGCTGGTGAAGAGAATAAATATATATTAGCTTGGACAACAACACCTTGGACATTGCCATCAAGCTTAGCTCTATGTATAAACAAAGCATACACATATATAGAAGCAAAAGTTGAAGATGAAGTTTTAATTCTTGCAAAGGATCTTGCTGATAAAGTTCTTGGTGAAGATTATGAAATTGTTAAAGAATTTAAGGGAACAGAACTTCTGGGAACTAAGTATGAACAATTAATGCCTTTTGGAAAGATAGAAGGAAAAGCTTTTGAAGTAATTCATGGGGACTATGTTACTTTATCAGATGGTACAGGAATAGTTCACATTGCTCCAGCTTATGGTGAAGATGATAGCTTAGTTGCAAAAGCTAATGGAATCACATTTATTAACTTAGTTGATAAAGAAGGTAAATTTGTAGAAGAAGTTACTCCATGGGCAGGGAAGTTCGTTAAAAAGTGCGATGAAAGTATTTGTAAATGGCTAGAAGAAAATAATAAGTTGTTCAAAGCTGAAAAGCATCTTCACTCATATCCACATTGTTGGAGATGTGACACACCACTTCTTTACTATCCAAAAGAAAGTTGGTTTGTTAGAATGACAACTCTAAGAGATAAGCTTTTAGAGAATAATAATAAGATTAATTGGTATCCAGATAACATTAGAACAGGTAGATTTGGTAAGTTCTTAGAAAATGTTATTGATTGGGGTATTTCAAGAGATAGATACTGGGGAACTCCACTTCCAATATGGGAATGTGAGTGTGGACACAAAGAATGTGTAGGAAGTATTGAAGAGTTAAAGGATAAAGGAATAAATGTTCCAGAGGATATAGAACTTCATAAACCATATATTGATAATGTTAATTTAAAATGTTCTCATTGTGGTAAAGGAATGGTTAGAACTAGAGAAGTTATTGATTGTTGGTTTGATTCAGGATCAATGCCATTTGCTCAATTACACTATCCATTTGAAAATAAAGAATTATTTGAACAAAACTATCCAGCTCAATTTATATCAGAAGCTGTTGACCAAACAAGAGGTTGGTTCTATACATTGTTAGCTATTTCAACAGCTATATTTGATAGAAATCCATTTGAAAATTGTATAGTTTTAGGACACGTTTTAGACAAGAAAGGCTTAAAAATGTCTAAGTCAAAAGGAAATGTAGTTGATCCATTTGAGGTTTTAGAATCCCAAGGTGCTGATGCAACAAGATGGCATTTCTATACTGCAAGTGCTCCATGGTTACCAACAAGATTCTCAATAGATGACGTTGGGGAAGCTCAAAGAAAGTTCTTAAGTACATTATGGAATGTATATTCATTCTACGTTTTATATGCAGATATAGATGGATTTAACCCATTAGATTATGCTGATTTCAAATCAGAAAATGTTATGGATAAATGGATTATGTCTAAGTTAAATACTTTAGTTAAAGATGTAGATGCTAAGTTAGATGGCTATGATATAACAAACGCAGCTCTTCAAATAGAAAGTTTTACAGATGAATTATCAAACTGGTATGTAAGAAGAAATAGAGCTAGATACTGGTCAGAAACTTTAACTGATGACAAGATAGGGGCATATGTTACTTTATATAGAGTTCTTGTAACTTTATCAAAGGTTGCAGCACCATTTGTACCATTTATAACAGAAGAAATATATCAAAACTTAGTTGTCAGCTTAGATCAAAAGGCTAAAGAAAGTATTCATTTATGTGTTTGGCCAGAAGTAGATGAAAAAGCAATAAATAAAGAATTAGAAAAGGAAATGGATTTAGCTTATGCAATAGTTAAGCTTGGAAGAAGTGCTAGAAATGGAGCTAATATTAAGAATAGACAGCCACTTTCAGAAATATTAGTATCAGTTGCATCAATTCCTGAGTATTATGGAGATATTATAGCAGATGAATTAAATATTAAGAGCATTAAATTTGGTGCAGACTTATCAGAACATGTTAACTTTGAACTTAAGCCAAATTTACCTGTACTTGGTAAAGCTTATGGAAAGTTAATTCCAGCTATAAGAAAAGAGATTGCATCCAGAAATCAAATGGAGTTAGCTCAAAAGATCAAGAGTGGTGGCATTGAAGTTATAAATATAGATGGAACTGAAATTGAATTAAATGCAGATAGTATTCTTGTTACAATGCAGGGTTTAGATGGATATGCTTTTGCTGGTGAAGGTGAAATTGGGGTTGTTTTAGATACTCATATAACTGAAGAATTAAAGCAGGAAGGCCATTTAAGAGAAATGATATCTAAAATTCAAAATATGAGAAAAGAAAAAGGCTTTGAAGTTGCAGATAAGATTAATTTATATGTTAGAAATAATGATATGTTAATAGATGTAATTAAGAAGTTTGAAGATGTAATTAAGAAAGATACTTTAACAGTTGAGATTGTATATGGTGATGAAAACATTGAATACGTAGAAAATGTAATCAATGGTGAAAAATTGGATATAAATGTTGAAGTAGTTAAGTAATTTTATAGTAATGCATAACTTAAGATAAATTTTTAATAAAATTTAATCTTAGGTTGTGCATTGCTTATTTTTTAAAGAAAAAGATATTTTGTAATAAGATTAATCGCAAAACGGATTTAAAAATCCATTTAAATATTTGATACTAAATTTAAAAAAGTTAAGAAGTAAAACTATGTATGAAAGTAAAAATTAGCCAATATAGTTGCAATTTATGATTACTAAGAACTTAATTACGCAAAAAAAAGCTATAATTTAAGAAAAACATTAAATATAAAGAGATAATCGCTTGTTATTGGGATAATATATATGTATAATTAATAATTAGAATATATAAAAATGGGAGTGATAAATTAATGGCAACTTCTATTAAAGACGTAGCAAAAGAGGCTGGCGTATCTATTGCAACCGTTTCAAGAGTGTTAAATGACATTGATGTCGTAAATGAAGACACAAAGAAAAAGGTTTTAGATGCCATAAAAAAATTAGGATATAGACCTAATATAGTAGCTAGAAGTTTAAAAACTCAAAGAACAAAGACTATAGGAATATTAATTCCAGATATATCAAGCCAATTTTATCCTGAAATCGTAAGAGGAGCAGAGGATGTTTCTCACATATACGATTATAATGTAATATTATGTAATTCAGATTTTGATGCAGATAAAGAGAAAGAATATTTAAGAGTTCTTAAAGAAAAAATGGTGGACGGAGTAATATATATGAGTAGTTCACTTAATGAAGATATCTTAGATTTAATTAATGAGTTAGATTTAAAGACTGTTTTAGTTGAAACTAAAGATAAGGATGGAGCTTTCCCAAGTGTTACTATAGATAACATAAGTGCAGTTCATGATGGAACTAAGTATCTTATTGACCAAGGTTTAAAGAATTTAGCTTTCATAGGTGTAAATGAAGATACTATAAATGCATGGGGAGAAAGATACATAGGATTTGAAAGAGCTTTAAAGGAAGCTAAATTACCAGTAGTTGATAAATTAGTTTGCTTTGATACATTAAGGGTAAAATCAGGAGCAAAAGGTGTAAAACAATTCATAGAAAGTGGTAAAAAATTTGATGGAATTGTTTGTGCATCTGATGAAATTGCAATGGGTGCAATAAATGAACTTAGAGATAATGGAATTAAGGTGCCAGAAGATGTAAGTGTGATAGGTTTTAATAATAACTATGCTGCTTCAATTTTCTATCCTAAAATATCAACTATAACTCAACCAAGTTATGATATGGGATCAGTTGCTATGAGAATGCTTATTAAAATACTTAATAAGAAAGAATTGGAGCAAGATCAATATGTACTTGATTATGAGTTAATTAATAGAGATAGTACAAGATAAAAAAATAATACCTATAGACTGTTACTTTTATAAGTTTTAGTCTATAGGTATTTTTATTTTATAATTAAATTATTCCTTCAGTTTTCAATATGTTTTCTAAATTCTTTACTTTTTCATTCAAAGATATAAATTTTTCTCTTAATATATCCTTTGATAGATTTTCTTGTGACGCTACCATTTCTAAATCTTCTACAGTTTTTAAAGCATCATCAATATCTTGTTGAGCCATTTTTAAGTTAGTATCTTCCATATAGTTTCTCCTTTTTAGGTAAAATATAAAAATTATATATAATAATCCTATCACTACTAAAAGAGTAGTGCAAGGCATATATTTTATTAAGTAATAAAGTATATGGAGGAAAGATGATAAATTATATTTGGTTCGGGCTTATATTTTTAGGGCTTTTAGTGTCTCTAGTTACTGGAAAGGGAGGAGACATATCAAGTAGTATAGTTAATTCGGCTGATAATACTGTAAAGTTAATTATTGGTCTTGTAGGAATAATGTGTTTTTGGTGTGGTGTTATGAAAGTAGCAGAAAAGAGTGGATTAACAGAAAAGTTGGCAAAACTTATGAAACCTATTTTAAAAATTTTATTTAAAGATGCAGCAAAGGATGAAAAAGCACTTGGTGCGATAGTCATGAACTTAACTGCAAATATGATGGGACTATCAAATGCAGCAACACCATTTGGGATAAAAGCTATGGAGGAAATGGATAGACTTAATCCAGACAAAGGTAGAGCTAGTGATGATATGGCTCTTTTTTTAGTTATGAATGCGGCTTGTATTCAATTAGTTCCTTCAACAGTTATGTCAATTAGAGCAGCTTGCAATTCTCAAAATCCTGGAGCAATTATATTGCCTGCTATAATATCAACAGCAACAGCTGCTTTAGTAGGAATAATATGTTGTAAGATATTGCAAAGATACTTTTAGGGGGAAGGTTTATGGATGGATATATAACTAAAAGTATAATAGGATTTATAGTAATAATAATAATTGGATATGGAATGATTAAAGGTGGCAAAGTTTATGAATGGTTTATTGAAGGGGCAAAGGATGGATTAAAGGTTTGTTTAAATATATTTCCTTATCTTTTAGCTATGATAGTAGCTGTTGAAATATTTAAGCAAGCAAATCTTTTAGATATTTTAAACAACTTAATAGCTCCAGTAGTAGGGTTAATAGGATTACCTAAAGAGCTAATACCATTAATATTAATAAAGCCTTTATCAGGAAGTGGAGCAGTTGGGATTTTCACTAATATTGTTCAAACCTATGGGCCAGATAGTGGCATAGGTTTAATGGCATCTGTAATTATGGGAACAACAGAAACTATTTTTTATACAGTAACAGTATATTTTGGAGCAGTTAAAGTCAAGAAAGTTAGACATACTGTTTGGGCAGCTATTATGGCAGATTTAGTTGCTATAATAACAGCAGTTACTATTGTTAGATTATTCTTTTTAAGTTAAAATTAAGATTTTGGTATATAAATTTGGGGAAAATAGTGATAATATATTTCTATGATAATACTTGGAGGTGAAGGGCAATGATAAAAATTGATAATATAACAAAAAGTTATAATGGGGAGTATAAGGCTGTAAATAATTTAAACCTTGAAATAAAAGACGGAGAAATATTTGGATTATTAGGGCCAAATGGAGCAGGAAAAACAACAACTATTAAGATGATAACTGGAATTATTGAACCTACTGTAGGTAATATAGAAATTAATGGGGTAAATATTTCAAGGGAGCCAGTAAAGGCTAAGGAACAATTTGGATATGTGCCAGATAATCCTGATATGTTTTTAAGGTTAACAGGAATAGAATATTTAAATTTTATGGCAGATGTTTATGGAGTGGATGCAAAGGTTAGAAAAGATAAAATAAAAGAATTAACAGAGAGATTTGAAATGAGTACTGCACTTGGAGATAAAATTCAATCCTATTCTCATGGTATGAGACAAAAAATAATAGTTATGGGAGTGTTAATTCATGATCCAAAGGTTTGGATACTTGATGAACCATTAACAGGATTAGATCCAAAGTCTGCCTTTACATTAAAAGAAATGATGAGAGAACATGCCGATGCAGGGAATGCGGTACTTTTTTCAACTCATGTTCTTGAAGTAGCAGAAAAGTTATGTGATAAGGTTGCAATAATTAATAAAGGGCAATTAATATTTAATGGAACCTTACAAAACCTTAGAAATGAATTTAAGGCAAATGAATCATTAGAAGATATGTTCTTGGAGTTAACAAGCAATGAAAAGGCTTAAATTAATAACAAAGTACTTTATAAAAAGCGCCCTTGAAAGTAACTTTGGTAATAAAAAGATGAAACCATGGATGGCTGCATTATTAATGCTATTTATAGTAGGGTGTTTATCTTCACCACTTGCAATGATGGTATCATTTTCGTATAAAACATTAGAAATTGTTGGACAAGAAGGTGCCTTATTAACTACAGTTTTAATAATGGGATCATTGGTTACTTTGATTTTTGGTATAAATACAATACTAAATACTTTCTATTTTTCAAGTGATATAGAAGATATGCTTCCATTACCTTTTAAAAGTTCTGAAATAGTATTTGGAAAATTTTTAGCTGCTTTGATTGATATGTATTTATATGCACTTATATTATTATTTCCTCTTATAGCATATGGAGTGGCTAGTGGGGCTGGTGTGCTATATTATGTTTATGCTTTACTGACTATTTTGATTATTCCTGTACTCCCTATGATAGTTGCTTCTCTTATATGTATGCTTTTAATGAGGTTTACTTCGTTGTCTAAGCATAAGGATGCATTTAGGATGTTTGCAGGGACTGTTATGCTAGTTTTCTTTGTTGCATTTAACTTCTTTAGTCAATCTGCTGGAAATAATGAAGATGCTTTAACTAAATTAGCTTCACAGCAAGGAAATAATAGTTTAATGAATAGTGCTAGCAATATTTTGATAACAAATAAGTTAGCATCTTATGGATTACTATATAATAAAGAATTAAAAGGATTTCTATTTATTTTAGCAGCAATAGTTATTGCAGTTGCATTGTTTGGAATATACTACATTGTAGGTGGTAATCTATATTATAAGGGAATTATAGGAGCTTCAGAAACATATAGTAAACGAGAAAATATTCTAGAAACTAAAAATGCTGACAAGCTTACAAAATCAAATTCACCTATTAAAGCATTAGTGCTAAAAGATATAAAACTTATATTTAGAACACCACAATTTTTTATAAATTGTGTAGCTATGTTATTTTATATGCCTGCAATTATGGGAATTGCATTTTTTGCTAAGGGATCTGATGGGTTAGGAAAAGCGATTGCAGGAAAAGAAAATCTTTATGGATATGTGATTGTAGCTATATTGTTTTTCTCAGTAATGTGTATATCAGCAGGATGGGCTGCATCAACAGCTATATCAAGAGAAGGAAGGGATATTATAGTATCACAATACATTCCTATATCAGGAAAAGATTTTCTGATAGCTAAAGTTATATCTTCGCTTTTAATAAATGAAATCAGTGCCATAATAGTTATAGCACTTATTGTGTTTTTAAAGTTGCCAGTAATGTTAGTGGTATTAGGTGGTATTATTTCATTAAGTTCAGTAGCTGTAATATCATTAATTCAATTATATTTTGATTACAAGTCTCCAAAATTAGAATGGGAAAATGAAAGAGATATGTTTAAAAAGAACTATTTACCACTAGTGTTAATGTTAGTGAGTTTTGTTTTTGGAGGAATATTTTTAGCATTAACATTTATTTTGAAGAACTATTTAATAATATTTGTAATCATAACTATTGTGATAGTTTTAGTGGGGATTATAATAGTAAATATGTTAAGTAAAGTTTGTGAAGCTTCAATTTTCTAAATTATAATTAGAATCTATCTTAAAGTATTTAAAATATTGCTTTAAGATAGATTTTTTTGTGTAAAAAATTATGAAGAGTATATTTTAAAATTACAGTTGTAACAGAGAAGAAAAAACTATATTAAAGTATAAAGATAATACCAAGGAAATTAAAGCCGGAGATTTAATTCTATTTAATTTAGTAATTCAATATAATTATTATAATGGTGATATTTCAATATCTAAAAATTAGTATAAATTGTATATATGTTGGAGATAATAAATTTAGAAAATTTAAGATAGGGGTGGGTTCTATGATGAATGACACAAAAAAGATATTTTTAGCTGGTGTAGGAGCAGCTGCGATGACATATGAAAAAGCTAGTGAAGTTGTATCTGCATTAGTGGAGAAGGGAAGAATTACAGTAGATGAAGGTAAGGAATTATCTGAAGAATTAAAAAGAAATGTGAAGAATTCAACTGAAGAAGTTAAAGAGAAAGTAGCAGAAAAAATAGAGAATCTAAAACCATTAACAAAAGAAGAGTTAAAGCAAGTTTTAGAAGAGATGAATTATGCAAGTAAGTCAGAAATATTAGAATTAAAAAGAAGAATAGAAGTGTTAGAACAAAAAAATAACTAACTTAGAATCCCTTGCTTAATAGTGGAGTTAAGGGACAATCAAAAAAATAACAAGTCAATCCGCCAGACTATTTTCCATCATCCTGCGTCAGCAGATTGCTCTAATAGCCCACTATGAGACCAATCTGCTTCCTTGACTGATGAAAAATATTCATGGCAAATTTGGACTTGTTATTTATTTTCATGTCCCTAAGTGAGGGAATTTCTTTAGGAGTTGAATTTATGAAAAGTAAGTCTGCAGAGAGATTTAATGAGATTATTAAGGTTTTTGCATTTTATGGTTTTGGAATACTTATAGATAGCAAATTAAATCATAATAAAAAGTCTCCAGAAAATTTAAGGAAAGCCTTTGAAAGTCTTGGCCCTACCTTTATTAAAATTGGACAAATATTAAGCACTAGAACAGATATCTTACCAGAAGAATATATTAATGAACTTAGAAAGTTACAAGATTCAGCTAGAGAGGAAAGTTATGATTCAATAAAAAATGTTTTTGAAGTTTCCTTAAATAAGAAAGTGGAAGAGTATTTTTTATATTTCAACAAGAATCCTATGGCCGCAGCGTCTATAGCACAAGTTCATGAAGGAATTTTAAAAGATGGAAGAGAAGTAGTTATAAAAATACAAAGACCTAATATTTATGAGAAGATGAAAATAGATATATCTATTTTGAAAAGAATAGTGAAGTTTACGAGAATTAAGATAGATATAAAAGTAGTTGATATATTAGAAGTCTTAGAAGATCTTGAAGAAAGCTTAGAAAAAGAATTAGATTTTTTAGCTGAAGGAAAAAACATAAAAAAATTCAAAGAAAATAATAAAAATGTGACAGTTTTATATGTTCCACAGGTAATTGAGGAACTTTGGAGTTCAACAGTTTTGACTCTTGAAAAGATTAATGGATTTAAAATTAATGATAGAAAGAAACTTAAGGAAGAGGGGTATTTTAATAGTGATGTAGCAAGAAAATTAGCATTATGTTACTGTAAACAAGTGTTTGAAGATGGTTTTTTTCATGGAGATCCCCACCCAGGAAATATATTGATATTTAATGGGAAATTATGTTTCGTGGACTTTGGAATCATGGGAGAACTTAATGAAAATATGAAAAGTTGGTTAAATGATGCCATGTTTGCATTGGCTACAAAAGATAAGAAAAGATTAATTGAATTTATTTTATCAGTAGGGATAAAGAGAGGAAAAATAAATAGAGGAAGTTTATATGATGATATAGGATATTTATTTGATAATTATATTACAACCAGTTTGAAAAATATTAAAATAGAAGTTTTGTTCCAAGAGGTCTTTACAATTGCTATGAAAAATAATATTCAATTACCAAGAGAATTAGTTAGTTTAGTTAGAGGAATTGTGATTTTAGAAGGTGTTATTGCAGAGGTTGATCCAGAAGTTGATATTTTTTCTATAGTAATATCTTTTGTTAAATCTAAAAGTAAGTCTGTATTCTTGAAAGAAATAAAAGGTGAAGAATTATTAATATCTGTTTATTCGTTTGTTAGAGATATTATAAGAATTCCAACTGAAACTTTAGAAGTATTAAATAGTTTAGAAAGTGGTAGAAGTAAGATAAATCTTCATATAACAGATTTGAATAAGGCTCTATCTAGTATGCAAAATATGGTGAATAGGATAACGGGTGGACTTGTTATAGCTGCACTTATAATGTCTTCGTCATTAATAATATGTAATAAAGTAGGCCCAACATATTATGGCTTGTCTTTGCTAGGAGTTTTGGGATATTTAGTTTCAGGAATATTAGCTGTTATATTATTAGTGTCTATGATTAGAGCAGGAGATTTTAGGAGAAAAGATAAATAATATTTGACATTGAATTTTTTTTGATTTATCATAAATGTGGAAATGTAATGAAGAGAAGAGTAGTAGAAGAAAATGTTTAAAGAGAGCTGGTATTTGGTGAAAATCAGCAACATAGAATTTTATGAAGATGGTCTTGGAGCAGAATTATTGAGCTGAATTTTAGTTAGGTAATTACGGGAGCAACCGTTATATTGCAGGGTGATGATAGTCAGCCAAAAAGTTTCTTATCGTGAGGTAAGGAAAAAGTAGAGTGGTAACACGTAATTTAAGTTTAATACGTCTCTATATAGGTAAAATACCTATATAGAGACTTTTTTTATAAAGATACTTTAATTAGAGGAGGAAAAGATATGAGTAAGAAACCATATTATATAACTACGCCAATTTATTATCCATCAACTAAATTACATATAGGGAATACCTATACAACAGTTGCAGCTGATGCAATTTCAAGATTTAAGAGATTAACAGGCTATGATGTGATGTTTTTAACAGGAACAGATGAACATGGACAAAAGATTCAAAGGGTAGCAGAAGAAAAGGGAATAACTCCAAAAGAACATGTAGATCAAATAGTAGCAGGAATTAAAGATTTATGGAGCATGATGAATATAAGTTATGATAAATTTATAAGAACTACTGATGATTATCATATAAAAGCTGTTCAGGATATATTTAAAAAGCTTTATGACCAAGGTGATATATACAAAAGTTCATATGAAGGTTGGTATTGTACACCTTGTGAATCCTTTTGGACAGAAACTCAATTAGTAGATGGAAATTGCCCTGATTGTGGAAGACCAGTTGAGAAGTCAAAGGAAGAAGCGTATTTCTTCAAGATGAGCAAATATGCTGATAGATTAATTCAATATATAGAAGAACATCCTGATTTTATTCAACCAGAATCAAGAAAAAATGAGATGTTAAATAATTTCTTGAGACCAGGATTACAAGATCTTTGTGTTTCAAGAACAAGCTTTAACTGGGGGATTCCAGTAACATTTGATGAAACCCATGTAATTTATGTTTGGATAGATGCATTATCAAACTATATAACAGCTTTAGGTTATGGTGGTGATGAAGAATTATATAAAAAATTCTGGCCAGCAGATGTTCATTTAATAGGAAAGGATATTTTAAGATTCCATACAATATATTGGCCAATTATGCTAATGGCTTTAGGGTTACCTTTACCAAAACAAGTATTTGGACATGGATGGTTACTTGTTGATGGAGGTAAGATGTCAAAATCTAAGGGAAATGTAGTAGATCCAGTAACTCTTGTAAATATTTTTGGAGTAGATCCTGTTAGATATTATTTGTTAAAAGAAATTCCTTTTGGATCAGATGGATTATTTAATAATGAAATATTTATAAAGAAGATTAATTCAGATTTATGTAATGACCTTGGTAACCTTTTATCAAGAACTGTAGCTATGATAGAAAAATATTTTGATGGAATAATTCCAGCCCAATCAGCTAAAGAAGATGTAGATGATGAACTAATCCGTCTTGCTTTAGAAACACCAAGGAAAGTTGAAGAAAGTATAAATGAGTTAAAGATTCCAGAAGCATTAGAAGCTGTATTTGATTTAATCGGACGAGCGAATAAATATATAGATGAAACAACTCCTTGGATATTAGCTAAAGATGAAGCCAAAAAGGACAGATTAGGAACTGTTTTATATAATTTATCAGAGACGTTAAGATTTACATCAATATTAATTTCTGCATTCTTGCCAGATACAGCAAAAAAGATAAATGAACAAATAGCTGTAGTTAACATTGAGTGGGATTCTTTAAAAGAGTTTAATGGAACAGTTGTAGGAACTAAAGTAGTTAAGGGAGATAACTTATTCCCAAGAATAGATATAGATGAAAAGCTTGCAGAACTAGAGGCATTAAAGGAAGCTGAATCAAAAACAAATAAAAGGGATATAATACCTATAAAAGAAGAGATAACTATAGATGATTTTTCAAAGATAGATCTTAGGGTAGTTAAAGTTATAGCTTGTGAACCTGTAAAAGGTGCAAAAAAGTTACTTAAATTAAAGGTTGACTTAGGTGGAGAAGAAAGACAGGTTGTATCAGGGATAGCAAAAGACTATAAACCAGAAGATTTAGTAGGAAAAAATGTTGTTTTAGTAGCTAACTTAAAACCAGTAAAATTAAGAGGCGAATTATCACAAGGAATGATTTTAGCTGCGTCAACAGATGATGATAGTATATTAAATGTAGTTAATCCAGGAGAATTACCAACAGGTAGTGTGGTAAGATAATTTTAATATTAGTAAGAGTTCAGGAAACTGGACTCTTAATTTATAAGAGGTATAGTATGAATGTAATTATAGGAAATGCTTGGCCATACGCTAATGGTCCATTACACTTAGGAAGAATAGCAGTGTTAATGCCAGGGGATATTTTAGCAAGATATCATAGATTAATGGGTGATGATGTAATATTTATATCAGGAAGTGACTCTCATGGTACTCCTGTAGATATGAAGGCTAAAGAAGAAGGGGTATCACCTTTAGAAATAGCAGAAAAGTATCATGAAGAATTTGTAGAATGCTTTAGTAAACTAGGTTTTTCTTTTGACTTATTTACAAAAACACATACTGAATATCATAGTGAAAAAGTACAAGAATTTATATTGGATTTATATAAAAAAGGATACATATATGAAAAAGAAGTTGAACAAACTTTTTGCAAACAATGTAATGAGTATTTGTTAGACAAATTTATAGAAGGAAAATGTCCTCATTGTGGAGAAGTTGCTTCTGGAGACCAATGTACAGAGTGTTCAGAGATATTTGAAACAGAAGATTTGATAGATAAAAGATGTAAGTTTTGTGGGTCAGAGCCAGTAGTAAGAAAAACTAAACATTTATTTTTTGCGTTATCTAAATTTGAAAATGATGTTAGAAGAATATATATAAAGCAAAAAGGTTGGAGAGAAAATGCTGAAATTATTACTAAAAGATATTTAGATGAAGGATTAAGAGATAGAGCTGTAACAAGAGATTTTCATTGGGGTGTTGATGTACCTTTAGTTGGATATGAGGACAAAAAGATATATGTATGGATTGAAGCTGTTATGGGGTATTTAACAGCTAGTATGAAGTGCACTGAAGAGAGAAACGAAAATTACATGGAATATTGGGATGGAGAGGATAGTAGGATATATTTTGTTCATGGTAAGGATAATATTCCATTCCATACTATAATATTTCCTAGTTTGTTAGCAGGGCTTGGAATAAAAAATCCATGCATAAGAGAGATATCTAGTGAATATTTAAAATTAGAAGGAAAGAATTTTTCAACTACAAAAAATTGGGCAATCTGGGTAGACCATATAACAAATAATTACGATACAGATTTAATAAGATACTATTTAATGTTAAATGGACCAGAGGGCAAAGATTCAGATTTTAGTTGGAGAGATTTTGTAAATACCAATAATAATGATTTAGTAGGGCTGTATGGAAACTTTGTTAATAGGACATTGACATTTCTAATTAAAAACTTTGATGGTAAAATTCCATCAGGAGAAATGCCAAAAGAATTAAAAGATGAATTGTTTAATCTTTACTTTTATGTTGGAGATAAAATTGAAGAAGGAAAATTTAAGGATGGGCTTCAAAAGATTATTGGTGCTATTAAGAAGTTTAACAAATATTTTGATGAAGAGAAACCTTGGGAAACTTTAGATAATAATAAAAAGAAGTGTGTTAATAGTATTTATATTTGTGTTCAATATATTGCAAATTTATCCAATTTGCTTGAGCCATTTATGCCAAAATCATCACAAAAAATAAGAGAATATTTAGGTTTGAGTAATCCTAGTTGGAGTTTTGTAGAAAAAAAGGTCGGAAACATAAAAAATGTCGAAGTATTATTTGAAAAAATAGATAAGAAAAATATTATAGAAGAAGTGTTAAGGTTAAAAAAGGAAGCTATATAAATAAAAAAAAACAGAGTGCCTACAATAGGGGATGAGGCACTCTGTTAAACCATTCATACTAGAACAGTTTAGGGGTAAATAATAATGCTTTAACTACTTTACAATAACAATGATAATATATATATATGACAGTTATGTGTCAAAAAAATTAAGAAAAAGTGTATAACAAATGAAACTAAGTAAGAGAATACCTTATAAGAGGTGAAAATTATGAACGATAAAGAAATGGTTATACATGAAATGAACAAATTTTTAAAAGGAATTCATATGGGAGGAACTACATTCAAAGATTATTTAGAAAAAGCTAAATCTTTTAAATTAAAAGAAGATTTAACTCAAATAATAGAATCATTTAAAAGACATGAAGAAGCAATTACAAAAAGAATAAATCAATTAGGAGGAAATGCTTCTGATACTGTTGGATTAATGGGAATGATGGGTGAGTTTTTTGAAAAGGTTAAGTTAATTTCAGCAAATACAGATGAAGAAATATTAGAGCATGCAATTAATGCTATGGAAATGGGAATAAAAAGTGGAAATAAATTTATAGATGAACATAAAGATTTAGAGGAAAGCTTATTAAAAGAAGTTAAAGCAATAGTTGATGACTATAATGGGCATATAAAAAAGCTTAGAGAATTTATATAAAATATTTTATTAAAAAACTCCAATGGAGTTTTTTATTTTGGGTTGTAATAAATAAAGTTGTTTCTTTTCAGTTCAAGGTTATATAATATTTGTAATAAAATTAATATTAGGAAGTGGTTTTTATGGAAAATAAATATGAAATATTTGATAGTCATGCTCATTATGATGATGATGCCTTTGATATAGATAGGGATCAATTAATAGAAGAATTAAACAATGCTGGAGTAATAGGTATATTAAATTGTTCTTCAAGTTATGAAAGCATAGAGAAAACTTGTGAACTAATAAATAAGTGGAGTTTTATTTATGGAGCTATAGGAATACATCCAGAAAATGCAAATGAATTAACAGAAGAAAGATTAAAGGAAATAAAAAAGATAGTAAAAAGCAATTCAAAAGTTATAGCAATAGGAGAAATAGGACTGGATTATTATTGGGATGAAAATCCATCAAGAGAAGTACAAAAAGAAGTTTTTAGGAAACATATGATGTTAGCTAAGGAATTAAATTTGCCAGTTGTAATTCATGATAGAGATGCTCATAAAGATACATTAGAGATAATGAATGAATTTCCAGAAGTAATAGGAGTGGTTCACTGTTTCTCAGGAAGTGTAGAGTTTGCTAAAGACTGCTTAAAACTTGGATATTATATTGGAATTACTGGAGTTATAACATTTAAAAATGCAAAAAAGCTTATTAAGGTAGTTAAAGAAGTACCTGTAGATAGACTTTTAGTGGAAACGGATTGTCCATATATGGCACCTGAACCGAATAGAGGAAAGAGAAATAAATCAGATTATATTGAGCATATAATAGAACGAATAGCTGAAATTAAAGAAATTGACTCTAAATCATTAAATATGAAAGTTAACGAAAATTTTTATAGGTTGATTAAAATGGGAAAATATGGTAAAATTTAACTGTACAGCGAATAAAAAATTAAATAAATGGTAAAAATAGTAACCATGGGACTTGTTACTAAATAAAAATCTTCACCAATTAGTACCCAGATGAACTGATAATATTAGCTATCATAAATAATTATTTTTTTTATATGCATAGTATGCATTTTATCAGAATTCATCATATGCAAGAGTATAGAAATTTGACAAACTAGTAATTTCTAGTATATAATGCAGAAAACGCTCTTGCCAAAGGAGGGAAATAAATGGTAGAAAAATTCAGGGAATACTTGAAGAGAATTTTTTCTAACAGTCCGAAGGCAAAGATAATGGTGGGACTAATTATTTGCATAATAAGTGTAAGTACAATTTTAGTCTCTATGAGAAAGACAGTAAATATAATTGTAGACGGTAAAAAAGAAACATTTGTCACGTATAGGGGGACTGTTAAGGATGTGTTGCAAGAGAAGGGCTACGAATTAGTAGAAAAAGATAAGGTGCAACCATCAATACAAGCCAATATTACAAATGATGATACGATATCAGTTAAGAAAGCTGTACCAGTTAAAGTTGTTATAGCAGGTGAAGAGCGAGAGGTATTAACAGCTGAAGACACAGTAGAGGACATGCTACTTGCAGAATCAGATAATTTAAAAGCAGAAGGAATGAACTATAAAGATGAAGATATAGTAATTCCAGGGAAAGATGCTAAAATAACATCTGATATGAATGTTAAGATAGTTGATGTTCAACAAGAAGAAGTACAGAATATGGAAGACATACCATTTGAAACTGAACAAGTTGTTGACTATAACAAAGTAAATACCTATAGAGAGGTAACTAAAACTGGAGCGACTGGAAAAAAAGCAGTTATGTATAAAGTTGTTAAACATGATAACGAAATTATTGCTAAAGAAAAAGTAAGTGAAACTCCAGTAAGTGAACCCCAACCAGAGCAAATCACAGTTGGTGGTGCAATTGAGAAGACAAACAGGGGTGGACAAACATATCTTTCTAAAAAGACTTTATATTTAGAAGCTACAGCTTATTCTGGTGGTGGGTTAACAGCCACAGGAAAAAATGTAGCATATGATCCTAATGGAATAAGTACAATTGCTGTGGATCCTAGAGTGATACCTCTTGGAAGTCTTGTAGAAGTAAGTGGGTATGGACTAGCGATTGCATCTGATACAGGTGGGCTTATAAAAGGAAACATAATAGATGTTTATCTTAACACAGAAGAGGAATGTGAAAGTTGGGGAAGAAAGCATAATGTTGAGGTTAACATAAAAGCGTATCCAGGAGAATGGTAAAAAATTGGCTTAGAACTGTCTCAAAAATGAGGCAGTTCTTTTTTGTCTATTTGACATTATACATATATATATGTAAATTAAGAATATATTAAAGTGGAAGGAAGATATATTTTGATTAAAGAGGTAATAGTAGTAGAAGGTAGAGATGACATAACAGCTGTAAAAAAAGCAGTTGAAGCAGAAATTATAGCTACTAGTGGATTTGGGATTAATGCTAAGATTATAGATAGAATAAAAGAAGCACAAAAAAGAAAAGGTGTAATAGTATTAACAGATCCAGATTTTGCAGGAGAAAAAATAAGAAGCATAATAACCAAAAGAGTTAAAGGTGTTAAACATGCATATATAGCTCAAGCAGATGGATTAAAAGATGGAGATATTGGTGTTGAAAATGCATCACCAGAAGTTATTTTAAAAGCGTTAGAAGGTGCTAAAGTAACTTTGGAAGAAAAAAATGAAAATTTTACTATGGATGATATGTTTTATTGTAAGTTGACAGGTCAAAAGGATTCTAAAAAAAGGAGAATAATATTAGGAAAAGAATTAGGAATTGGATATGGAAATGCTAATCAAATGTTATCTAGACTAAATAACTATGGTATTTCTGAAGAGGAATTTGTAAAGGCTATTAATAAAATACAAAAGGAATTAGGAGAATAGTTAATGGATATAAAAGACTATAAAACACAAGAGTTAGTAAAAAAATATAACTTTAAATTTTCGAAAAGTTTAGGACAAAACTTTTTAATAGATGAATCGGTTTTAAGTGATATTGTAGATGGTGCTAAAGTATCAGAAGATGATTTAGTAATAGAGATAGGGCCGGGAGTAGGTTCATTAACTGCACAGCTTATAAGTAAGGCTAAAAAGGTAGTATCTATAGAATTAGATAATGACCTAATTCCTATACTAGAAACAGAATTAGGTGAATATGATAATTTTTCATTAATACATAAAGATGCATTAAAGGTAGATTTTAATGAGATAATTGGAGATGAAAAAAGTGTAAAATTAGTAGCTAATCTTCCTTATTATGTGACAACACCTATTATAGTGAGACTATTGAAAGAAGGATATAAGTTCAAATCACTTACAATAATGATACAAAAAGAGGTGGCAGAGAGAATTGATGCTGAACCAAATTGTAAAGAATATGGTTCTTTATCTTTATTAGTTCAATATTATTGTAATACTAAAATAATTAGAAATGTACCACCTAGTAGCTTTATTCCTAGGCCTAAGGTTGACTCAATCGTAATAAGATTAGATAGGTTAGAAAAACCAAGAGTTGAAGTTAGTGATAAAAATTTAATGTTTGAAATAATCAGAAATGCTTTTAATATGAGAAGAAAGACTTTGTGGAATGGAACAAAGTTTATAAGTATGCCAAAAGAAAAGCTTTTGGAAGCTTATGAAAAAGCAGGAATTGATCCAAAGAGAAGAGGAGAAACATTAAGCTTAGAGGAATTTGCTGCTTTAACAGATAGAATTATTGAGCTAAGATAGATTATGTCATAATTATAACTCCTTCGCATATAATGTATTGAAATAATTTATGTGGAGGAATAGGAGCTTGGCGCATAATAAATTGTATAGAAATTTTATAATTTTACAGGAGGATGAAAAGGGTCATGGTATTTCAGAGGAAAAGCCTCTATCAGGATATGCAAAAATAGAAGCAAAGGGCGACAAGTGCAAGATATCATTTTATGCTCAAAATTTAAATAAAGATGATAAATACACCATAGTACTTATTTGCTACAAGAAAGATTTAAAACAGATAGTAGATTTAGGCTCCTTGGAAGTAACAGACGTAGGTAAAGGAGAGGCTTGTAAAGAATACTATATCAATAACATAGCAGGCTTGGATTTTTCTTATGAAAAAGTATCGGGGGCTGCAATCTGTAAATACAAAGATGGTGAATTGTCATTTTTAATGTATGGATTTATGAATGGAGAAAATGTTAAAGATGACTGGAAGAAGTGTAAAACATTAAAACATGCAGATAAAGATGATAAAATATTAAAGGAAGATATTCCTAAAGTAGAAGTTGCATTAATTAAAGAGAAAGAAAGTAAGAAAGAAGTGAATCCAAAGAAAGATTGTGATGATAATTTGGACAAGGGAGATCCATGTGAAAGTCAGTATGAAAATTTGAAAGATATTCATAAAGAAGAACATCATGAAGAACACCATGAAGATAAACATAAAGAACATCATGAAGATAAACATGGAGAAGAGCATGAAAAAAATTGTGAAGAAAAACATATAAAACACAGTGAAGACAATAAAGAAGATAATCATATTCATCAGCATAAGGAGAAATATAAAAATAAGGATGATTATGAATATGATTACTATGGAGATGAAGAGTATGGATTTATGGGAGATAATCATAATGAAAGAATAGATACTGGATCTAAGTTTGATGATTACGAGGATACTATAGAAAAAAGTAAATATGATGAAGAGAATTTTAACTTAGATGGAGATGTTGGAAGGTTCTTCACTGAAATTATGAGTGGATTTGAAGAATATAGTCCTAGATCCAAAGATATAAAATATTGTAAATGGTATAAGGTTAATGTGAATAGTCTAGATGATATGTGTAATACAAGTAATTACAATAAGTATACAGTAGCATATTATCCTATGCTAAATTACTATCCTTATATAAGAAAATATGGCTACTTCTTAATTGGGTATAAATGTGATCCGAAGGGTAATTTAAAGTATATAGTTTATGGAGTTCCAGGTCAAAAAGATGAAAATGAACAACCTTATTCAGGAAAAACTGGGTTTGTTACTTGGATGAAATCAGGAGAACGAAATGAAGGTTGTTGGCTAATGTTCTATGATTTTAGAAACTCAACAATAGTTGTGCCAATGAAATAAGGTAATTTATTATGAATAAAAAACAATTAACTATGACTTTAATATTAGGAGCACTTATGCTTCTTTTAATATTTACGCAAAGGTTTTTTGAAAATAATTTTAAAGAAGTAGCTTTGGTAAATAGCAATATGGGAGAACTAAAAGAATATTCAACAACAGATGGAGAATTTATTTATTCTTTACCCAATACATGGAGTTTAAAGAATCTAAAGTCTGATAATTATGATATCTATAAGGCGGAATTTAAAGATGATAATAACAATATTATGGGGTACGTAGAAATAATAAATAGTAATGATGATGTTAATTCATTAGCACAAAAAGATCTAGATAATATGGTGCTTTCACATGATAAAGAAAAGATAGATAGATACAAATCAAATGATAGAAAGTGCATAAAGGTTGTTTATAAGACAAAGGTGAATAAAGGATATGATTTTGTTAATATTAATTATTATATTCCTTTAAGCGAGGGGAAAATGGGTAAAATAACCTTTATTGTTAAAGAGAATTATTATAAAGATGATATGATGATTATATTTAATTCTATTGTAGATGAATTTATAATCAAATAAGCATTTGCCAATAGTTCAGTAAAGTATTATAATTTATATGTTATTAGGGAAAGCTAATAAGCTTTCCCTAATTATGTATATAAGTAACTAGGTGAGGAGAGTATTACAATTGAAGAGATCTAAGTTCTTAATTATAGGGATAATAATTATTATAATAACTTCACTTTCTGGATGTACTGTAATAGATAAAGGAATGGTAAAACTAAATTTAAAAAACAATGACTTTGAGTATATAAAGGAGAGCAGAGTAGATAAAATAATTATACAAAGTACAAGAGATTCGGGGTTTAAGTTTGTTATAAGTGATAGTAATGCGATTAATGATATATATGATATTTTAAGTAAAGGTAAAGTTAAAGATGAAAAGACTTCACTAGATGCAGATTATAATCTTGAAGTCTATATGGGAGAAGAAGTAAAAACATATAAATATGTAGTAAGTGTGGATGAAAGAGGTGTAGGTAATTTTTATGATGATAATACATCATATCTAATTCCTAAGGATTTAGATGATACCATTCAACAAAACCTTTCTACAATAAGAAAACCTAGAGATTTTGAAAGTATATACTATGAAAGTATACTTGAAGTAGTTAATAAAAAGAAAGATGAACTAACAGCTTCAGAAAATAAAGTAGGTGTAAACATAAGTGGGGATGTTGATTGTTTAAAGTACATGTTTTCTGTTGATATTAAAAGTTTTGAGAAAAATTTAGATAAAATTGTTCCAGGGACAAAGCTAGTTAATAATGATATAGCTGATTTTGACACTACTATTACAGTAAAGAATAGAGGTTATAGTAGCAAAGTATTTAAAACAAGTATAATTGTTGATAATAAAAAAGATAAAAGTTATGAAACATATTATGTTCAAGGAAGTTATGAAGATAAGTCATGGAAGATAACTGTAAGTGAACCAAATGAAAAGCCTAAAGGGTGGTAAGATATAAGGAGGTCAAAATGGGTAGTTGTGATAATTGTGCAAGCAAAGATCAATGTGCTTCAAAAGGAGTTACATCATGTGAAACTTCAATAAAGGTTTTACCTAAGTATGGAAATGTAAAAAATATAATTGGAGTAATTAGTGGTAAAGGTGGAGTTGGAAAATCTACTATAACAGGGGTTATGGCCACTATTTTAAGAAAAAAAGGATATAAAGTTGGAGTTTTAGATGCTGATATTACTGGGCCATCTATGCCTAGATTCTTTGGGATTAATAATCAAAGAGCAAAGATAACACCTATAGATGAAAATACAGTGAAATTTTTACCTGTAGAGACTTCTAGTGGGGTTAGGGTTATGTCTATGAACTTAATTACACCAGTAGAAGACCAACCAGTTATATGGAGAGGACCAGTAATCACTGGAGTTTTGAATCAAATGTACATAGATACAGAATGGGGAGATTTAGATTATCTATTAATTGATATGCCTCCAGGAACAGGAGACATTGCATTAACTGTAATGCAAGATTTTCCTATAAAAGAATTGGTTATAGTATCTACACCACAAGATATGGTTTCTATGATAGTCAAGAAAGTTGTTATAATGGCAGAAAAAATAGGAGTAAAAGTAAAAGGTGTAGTAGAAAATATGGCTTATATAGTATGTGATGGGTGTGAAAAAAAGTTGCGTGTGTTTAGTAAGAAATCTGCAGAAGAGCATGCGGAGTATTTAGGGTTATCTTTAATAGGTGAATTACCTATAGATTTGGAGTTCACTGAAGCTTTAGAACAAGGAAAAGCAGAAGAATATGTATCAGACAATCCTTTGTATTCATTAATTTTTGAAGGATTATATTAATAATTTTCTTTTCTTTGGGGATAATAGTTTATGAAAATATCCTAAAAGAAAGGGGAATTAATTATGATAGCAAAAGTAGATCAAGATACTTGTGTTGGATGTGGATTATGTCCATCTGTATGTGAAGAAGTATTTGAATTAGGGGATGACGGTAAGGCTCATGCAATTGTAGATGAAGTACCATCAGGTTGTGAGGATGCAGCTAAAGAAGCAGAGTCTAGTTGCCCAGTTGATGCAATAGAATGTGAATAGTTAAAATAAAAGGATCTCCATTGAGGAGGTCCTTTTATTTTAAGCTTTAGCTTGCTTTAATAATGTTGCAAATGGAAGGAAAGCAATCAATGCAATGCATATAACTGCATCAGCTGTTACCATTGGAGCATTTACAACCAAGGAATATATCCATGGATGCATTCCAGCCGATAAAGCATCAGAAGAGAAGAATACTACTCCTGAAATAAAGTGACAAATAAATTTAGCTACAAAAGCTATTGCTGTCCCTAATATGGGTTTACTTCTAAAGTATCCAGCAAGACCTATAGCTAAGGATGGTAGTGGATAATCAAATAAAATTTGGACAGGATGGACAAAATAAGGATCAAGGAATAAATTCAAAAGTCCATATAAAAAACCTGTTAACATTCCTATTTCAGGGCCGTAAATGAAGGCAATTAATAAAATAGGAACCATTCCTCCAAGTGTAACACTTCCACCAGCAGGAAAGTGGTATATTCTAAAAACTTGTAAAACACATGCAAGAGCTAAAGCTATTCCAATACGACTCATAATTTTAGCATTAAGCTCTATTTTTTTAAACCTAATTAAAGCAACAATAATTATAGCTAATCCAAATAATCCAATAAATAAGCTTGGATTACTTATTAAAGTTTGGAACTTTGCAGAAAAGCCAGTAAAGTAATTAGTTAGCCTATCTGACCAATCATTTAAAAAATTCATAAAAAAACCTCCTAGTAATCCTGCTAGAAGTCCTAAAGCTTTAATAATATTAATTATAATTGCTTTCCTACGCTGGAATTAACCAGATCAGGTACAAGGGTTAATGATGCACATCTCTCAGCCTTTAGGCACCCCTAGCAGATAAATTTAATTCTGCTTTTATTCTATGCCTTGTATTAAAAAAAGTCAATTAACTTATTAACAACCATACTCGACGAATTTTGGGGATTTGGACTACATATTGTATTTACTGTTGATACACAAATGGTATCACCTATATTTGAATTAGGCACTTGGTTTAATGGAATAGATGCAATACTTCCATCATCAAGGGCAACATAGGCTTCCATATTATTTTTATCTATTATTGTTACTTTCATTTATAAGTACCTCCTATATATTAGGATGCCTTAAAAGAAAAAAGATATACCTAAGTATATCTAGTAAATATCATTATAAATAATTTTAAACACCTCTAAGGATTCTTCAATTTTAGGCTTTAATAATTTTTTTTTGTTTTCAAAGTTTTTTATTCCTTCTTCAGTTAACCTATATATTTTTTGAAATTTCTTCTTTGGGTCATTCCATTCACCAACAATATCTCCTTGTTTTTCAAGTTTTTTTAAAATAGGGTATATCCCTCCTGTGCTAGGAATCCATAATCCATTAGTTCTTTCACCTATTTTGTGAGAAATATCATTTCCGTTTGATGGATTTAAACTTAAAATATAAAGAATATAAATAGGAAGCAACCCCTTAGTAAACACCTGACCTACGGCTTCGTTCTCTTTTCTTATTTTTTTTAAGTCAGAAAGTTTTTGCTTATATTCTTCATATAATCGTTTTTCTTCAGCCTTAAGGTCTTTCTCGTTCATATATAAATTAAAGTTCCTCTATAATGAAGCCAAGTAATCCAGGTCCAGTATGAACTCCTAAAGCAGGTCCTACTGTGGCGATAGAAATTTTATTAACATTAGTGTGGTCTTTTAAAGAATTAAGAAGTCCTTGACTTTCTTCAATAGCGTTTCCTTCGATAATCCAGATGTTGCATTTATTTTTATCTAGGTAGCTTTCAATAATTTCTTTCAATTTGTTTATAGATTGTTTACGACCTCTAGCTTTAGCAAAGGTTTGATAAACACCATCATCACCTACAAAAACTATTGGCTTAAGATTTAAAAGTTCTCCAATTGTTCCAGCAACTTTACCTATTCTACCTCCCCTTTTAAGATATTCAAGAGTAGCTAGTGTAAAGTAAGTATGTACTTTTTCTCTAATGCATGGAAGCATAGAGATTATTTCTTCAAAAGTTTTTCCTTCTTTAATTAAACTTGAAACAGATAAGGCTATAGAACCTTCAGCCATACATAATGTTTTTGTATCATAAACGTAACTTGTAAGCTTTGGGTGGTCTTCTAAAGCTAATCTTACAGAGTTAATTGTGCCAGAAAGAGCACTTGATATATGTATAGCGATAACATGAGTGTATCCTTCTTCTTCAAGAGTAGTTAATATATTTTCAATTTTTTCCCTACTAGGTAAAGAAGTTGTAGGAATTTCTTTTTCTAAATTATTGTATAGTTCATGTGGAGTTATAGTTACTCCATCTTCATATTCATTATCAGAATAAATAATTCTAAAAGGTAGAGAATAAATATTATGTTCTTTTAATAAACTTGGTGATAGATCAGAACCGCTATCGGTTATTATTGCTATCTTTTGCATATTTGTACCTCCAAAATATATTTAATTAACATTATCAATAGTGATAATGTTAACTATATCAGAAGCGATAATGTTAGGCAATAAAAAAAATAGACTAACTTAACTAATTCAAATGAATGAGTTTGTTAGTCTAAATGAAATTAAACTAATTGATACTACATTATTTGGAGGAAGACCCTATAGATAAATTACTTTTATTATCAATAATATGCCATATAGTTTTTCCAGGAGAGAGGGGAACCTTGCTTCCTGATTTATCATACAATACAGTTCTTGAGTCATCAGAAGTTTTTTCCCAGGTTACATCTATAACTTTACCTTGAGATAGAATATGTCCTTCTCCTTTGCCTATAAGGTCTATATTTAAATGCAGATTGTCATTGCTTAAATTTATATTTGTTTTTTGTATTACTATATTTGAAAAAGTTAATGGAGTATTATTTAATACGTCTATAGATTCTTTGCCATCCATTGACTTTGTATATAAACCATCCTTATAAGTATAAGAAGTAGTGTAATTCTTGTTAATGGTAATACTTAAATTATTAGCATCTGTAAAAGATGATTTTTTATAATAGTCATTATCAAAACTTAAAAAAGGTTTATTTTGTATTTTTATATTTTTATCATTAATATATTTATTTATATTATTTGAAGAGGTATATAGATTGTGAGGGGCTTTTCTACTATTATCTCGTTGAAAATAAGGTCCTTCAGCAATTTCGTTAATACTCATCAAATTCTTATCTTTTGAAATTCTATTTAATGCATCTTCAGAGCCGCCACAGTGGGCAAAGGGAAGATTAAATTCCTTGACAATATCTAAAAAGTAAGGTCGAACACTTCTTATAGGGCCAATTATTTCAGGTGAATTATCATGAAATAGGGCTATAAATCTTGGAATACCACCTTCAGCAGAAGTTTCATATATAATATCTGCAGAGGAAAGACCACTTTGGGGACGAGCTTGTGGTGAATTTTCAATTATAGTCATAAAAGAAGGTTTATCATTATCACTATCAGAACATTCTTTACCAGTATAGTAACTATAGTATTTTTTTGTATTGTCCTCTTGAGAAATATTTTTTGTTGATGTACTTTTGTTTTCACAACCAATAAGAAGAAGAGATAATGAAATAATAACTAAAAAAATTTTTTTCATACTTAACCTCCTAAATAATTTTATATTATCTATTATTATCCAATGATTCAATTGTAATTCAATTGGAAAATTATTTCCATAAATATTTGGATAATTACATGGAAAAGTATAATACTTTAAAAAAGTGAGAAAAGAAGAACAATATAGTAATAAATAATGATATAGATGATAAAATGATTTTTTGAGTAATTTGATATATGTAATTCTATGAAGTATAATATCATTTGTGGTTTAAATAACTACTATATATTGTGTAGTGGAGGTGTGGTTAGTGCTATATGTTGTAAAGAGAGATGGTAGAGAAGTTGAGTTTAATGCAGATAAAATAACTCAAGCTATTAAAGGTGCATCTGGGGATGAAGGACTTAGTTTAAAAACAAGTGAAATTCTTGAAACTGTACAAAAAGCCATTAAATATATAGAAATGACTGAAAAGAATAAAATTACAGTAGAAGATATACAGAACTATGTGGAAAAAGCATTAGTGGATACCAATCATAGAAAGGTTGCTTTAGCATATTCAAGTTATAGAAAAGAAAGAACAAAGATTAGAGAGATTAAATCAGATTTAATGAAAGCTATACAAAAAATTGGTGTGGAGACAGATAGAGATAATGCTAATGTAGGAAATAATTTTAGTTCCAAGCTTTTAAGAATAGCATCAGAATCAAATAAGTGGCATAACCTTTCAGCAATGCCAAAGTATTTATCAAAGGCTCATGAAAGAGGAGATTTATATTATCATGATTTAGATAGTTATAATTTAACAACGAACTGTCTACATATACCTACAAGAGAATTATTGGAAAGTGGCTTTAATACTGGATATGGAACTATAAATCCTCCAAAAAGAATTGAGACTGCTGCTGAACTTTCATGTATACTTTTACAATCTACTCAAAATGACATGTTTGGAGGGCAATCCCATCCAGATTTTGATAATGATATGGCTATTTTTGTTGAGCCTACAAGACAGGAAATTATTAAAGAATTAGAAGGTTTAGGAGTTCAAGAAGAAAAGATTAAAGAGGTTCTTGAAACAAAATTAAAGGAAAGAGTTCATCAAGCAATGCAAGGAGTTGTTTATAATCTTAACACAATGCATTCAAGAGCTGGATCTCAAGTTCCTTTTAGTTCAGTGAATCTAGGAATTCCAAATTCAAAAGATGCAGCATTAGTATGTGAAGCATTTTTAGAGGAGTATGATAAAGGTTTAGGAAAGGGTGAACAACCAATATTTCCAAACATAATTTTTAGGGTTAAAGAAGGAGTTAATAGGGAAGAAAAAGATCCTTATCACTATTTATATAAATTAGCCTGCAAAGTTGCAGCAAAGAGAATGAATCCAACATTTATGAATATAGATGCAGATTTTAATAAAGAATATTATGATAAAGGTTATATGCCAGCAACTATGGGATGTAGAACTTATCTTATGAAAAATGTAAATGGAGAACCAGGGTGTAAAGGAAGAGGAAATATTGCACCTACAACAATTAACCTACCAAGAATTGGTGTATTAGCAAAGAAAGATATTGATGTGTTCTTTAAGTTATTTCAAGAAAAAATTGACTTAGCTAAAGAGTCATTATTGCATAGATATAATGTTTTAAAGAATTTAAGAGTTAAAGATTTACCATTTGTTGCAGGACAATATCTAATGAAGGGCTCTGAAAATTTATCTCAAGATGATTCCATTGAACCAATTTTAAAGCAAGGAACTTGGGTAATTGGATTTATAGGACTTGCAGAAACTCTTGTAGCTTTAACAGGAAAACATCATGGAGAAAGTGATGAATCAAGAGAGTTAGGATATAAAATTATATCATATTTAAGAGAGCAAGTAGATAAAATAGCAGAAGAAACTCATTTGAATTGGAGCGCATATGCAACTCCAGCAGAAGGTTTGTCAGGGAAATTTATAAAACAAGATCAAAAACTCTTTGGTATAATACCAGGTGTTACAGATAAAGAATATTATACAAATAGCTATCATGTCCCTGTTGGATATGCAATTTCAATAAAGAAGAAAATAGAGATAGAAGCACCATACCATAAGCTATGTAATGGTGGGCATATTAGTTATATTGAAGTTGATGATAACCCTACAGGGGAAGGAATTATGGATATAATTAATTATGCATATAAAAATACAAATATAAGTTATATGGGTGTGAATTTTCATATAAGATACTGCAGAGAGTGTGGGGAGTCACTTCATAGTCATGAAGCAAAATGTCCTAAATGTAGTAGTACTAATATTCAAGGAATTTCAAGAGTTACAGGATATTTAAGCTTAGATGAAAGGTTTGGAGCTGGAAAAGCTCATGAAAGAGAAGATAGAATCACTCATACAGAAAATCATGTCAGCACATATATTTAAATAGAAATTAGTTAAAAAGTTAAGTTGGATTAAATCTAGCTTAACTTTTTTTATTAATAAATATGAGAAAATTTTACGACATTATATTTAATTACAAATTAGTCATAAGACTTAAAGATGCAATATTTATAAAAAAACTTGCAACAATTAATATGTTAAGCCATAAAAATTAAAGAAAAATTGAATATAGTGAATGTGAAGATGAGCATTCTTGCAAAAAAATAATAATTTCATATATTTTATATTGTTATTTAATAAGCTATATGATAAAATTAATGAATAAAAATAAATTGTATTTAGCTATCCTTTAATGCAATTGGGGAATTTTATGCGAGGATAAAAACACATTAATAAGCAATAATTAAAATACAGGGGGATTATATATGACTGTTAAAAGATCAATTGACGGAAAAAGAATATTTATTGTAGACACAACCCTTAGAGATGGAGAACAAACAGCTGGGGTTGTTTTTGCTAATGAAGAAAAAATTGCAATTGCTACCATGTTAAGTGATTTAGGTGTAGATCAACTTGAAGTTGGAATTCCAACAATGGGTGGAGATGAAAAACAAGCAATAAAAGATATAGTTAAGAGAAATCTTAAAAGTAGTATTATGGCTTGGAATAGACCAGTAATATCAGATATTAATGAATCTATTGATTGTGGTGTAGATGCTGTAGCAATTTCAATATCAGTATCAGACATACACATAAAAAATAAATTAAAAAAATCCAGAGAATGGGTACTGGAAAAGATGGTAGAAGGCGTTGAATATGCTAAGAAAAATGGATTATATGTATCTGTAAATGGTGAAGATGCTTCAAGAGCAGATAGAGACTTCTTAGTTACATATATGAAGACTGCAAAAGAGGCTGGTGCAGATAGATTTAGATACTGTGACACAGTAGGTGTTATGGGACCATTTGAAATTGAAGAGCAAATTAGATATTTGTATGAAAATACAGGATTTGATATAGAAATGCATACTCATAATGATTTTGGTATGGCAACAGCAAATGCCATTGCAGGTATTAGAGCTGGAGCTAGTCATGTTGGATTAACTGTAAATGGATTAGGAGAAAGAGCTGGAAATGCAGCTTTAGAAGAAGTACTAATGGCATTAAAATATGTCTATGGAATGGAAGTGGATATTGATACTACTATGTTTAGAGAAATATCTCAATATGTTTCAAGGGCATCAGGAAGAGACCTTCCAATATGGAAAGCTATTGTTGGAACAAATATGTTTGCTCATGAATCAGGAATACATGCAGATGGAGCAATAAAAAATCCTAAAAATTATGAGGCATTTGACCCTAGAGTTGTAGGACTTGAAAGACAAATAGTAATAGGAAAGCATTCAGGTAAAGCTGCTATAGTAAATAAGTTTAAAGAATATAATATAGATTTAACTGATGAGGAAGCTACAGGGATTTTAGAAATGGTTAGAGCTACATCAGTAAGGCTTAAGAGGAGTCTTTTTGACAAAGAAATAGTACAAATGTATAAAAGGTTAACTGATTCTAAATAATATTAAACATAAAAATAAATTAGCAATAAGAAAAAAATAATTTAGGGGGAAAGAAATGGGCGATAATTTAGTATACAAAATTCTTAAAGAACATATAGTTGAAGGAGAACTAAAGGCATTAGAACCTATTGCAATAAAGATAGACCAAACTTTAACTCAAGATTCAACTGGAACAATGGCATATTTACAACTTGAAGCAATGGGGATAGATAGAGTTAAAACTAAGAGATCAGTAGCATTTATAGATCATAACATGTTACAACAAGGATTTGAAAATGCAGATGATCATAAGTTTATACAAACAGTTGCTTCAAAATATGGAGTACATTTTTCAAAACCAGGTAATGGAATATGTCACCAAGTATTTTTAGAAAGATTTGCAAGACCAACAGAAACTTTAATAGGATCTGATAGTCATACACCAACAGCAGGTGGTGTAGGAATGCTTGCAATGGGAGCTGGCGGATTAGATGTTGCTCTTGCCATGGGTGGAGGAGCTTATAATATAAATACACCTAAAGTAGTTAAGATTAATCTTGTTGGAAAATTAAATAAGATGGTAGCATCTAAAGATATTATCTTAGAAGTTTTAAGAAGACTATCTGTAAAAGGTGGAGTAAATAGAGTATTTGAATATGCTGGAGAAGGTGTTAAGACTCTTTCAGTTCCAGAAAGAGCTACTATAACTAATATGGGAGCAGAACTTGGAGCTACAACTTCTATATTCCCAAGTGATGAAAGAACTTTAGAATTTTTTAAAGCTCAAGGAAGAGAAGACGAGTGGGTAGAATTTAAACCAGATGCAGATGCTGTATATGATGAAGAAATTGAAATTAATTTAAGTGAATTAAAACCTCTTACTGCTAAACCACATAGTCCAGATAATGTTGTTGAAGTTAAAGAAGCTGCTAATATAAAGGTTGATCAAGTATTTATAGGAAGCTGTACAAATTCTTCATATGAAGATTTGATGAAAGTTGCTAAAATACTTAAAAGAAATAAAGTTAACCCTAATGTAAGTTTAGTAATAGGGCCAGGATCAAGACAGGTTATGGAGATGATAGCTAGAAATGGAGCTTTAGCAGATATAATAAGCTCTGGAGCTAGAATACTTGAAAATTCATGTGGACCATGTATTGGTATGGGGCAAGCGCCAGGAACAAATGGAATTTCACTTAGAACAGTAAATAGAAACTTCTATGGAAGAAGTGGAACATTAACAGGACAAATATATATAGTTAGCCCAGAAACAGCAGCAGTATCTGCTATTAATGGAGTTTTAACTGATCCAACTGAGATGGATGTAGATTTAACTATAGAAATGCCTGAAAAGTTTATAATAGATGATTCTATGATTTTAGCACCAGCACCAACTAATGCTGAAGTTGAAGTTGTTAGAGGACCAAATATTAAACCATTCCCAATAGGAAAAGAATTAGGAAGTGAAGTAGATGGAAAGGTAATAATAAAGGTTGAAGATAACATTACTACTGACCATATTATGCCTTCAAACTCAAAATTACTTCCATTTAGATCTAACATTCCTTATCTTGCAGAATTCTGTTTTAACACAGTAGATATAGAATTTCCTAAGAGAGCTAAAGAGAATGATGGTGGATTTATTATTGCAGGAAGTAACTATGGTCAAGGTTCTTCAAGGGAACATGCAGCTTTAGCACCTCTTTATTTAGGAGTTAAGGCAGTTGTTGCAAAATCTTTTGCTAGAATTCATAAAGCTAACTTAATAAATAATGGAATAATTCCTATTGATTTCAAAAATGAAGGGGATTATGATAATATTGATTTACTTGATGAATTGGTTATAGAAGGAATCCAAGATGTTTTAAATACAGGAATAGCTAAAATAAAGAATTTAACTAAGAATGCAGAATTTGAAGCAGTGGTTGATTTAACAGAAAAAGAGATTGAAGTAATTAAAGCTGGCGGAAGACTTAATTATGTAAAAAATATGTAATATATATAGGCACCAAGGTCTCTTTGACATTGGTGTCTTTAATTTATAACTAGGGGGCAAATTAAAAATGAAAAGAGAAGAAAGAATTAAATTATACTTAGATTCTATTTGTGTGTATAAGGGGATATTTTCAGAGAAAGTTGGGGATAAGTTCAAGGTACTTGTGGATAACTTAGCGGATAATAGTACTTTAGGAGAATGTATAATAGCATATAATGATTTTGTATATGAGTTGTTTAAAACAAGTAAGGAATTATCATATAAAGAAATTATGGTTCATGACATGCTACTTTCTAATAATCCATTTAACGAAAAATTAGATGAAAAAGAAAATGTACCAGAATTTATTGTTAAAGGAGTTAGAGATGAACTTCAAGTCCTTTCTCAAATAGTATCAATTAACAGTCAGGATATAAAAAATATTCTTTTAAACAGATGTGAAGAGCAAGAATCGATAAAGAGAAGAATAGAGTCATTATTAGATTGGGGTATAGAAAAGATAGAATATAAACTCAAAAACAATACAGATTTTGAGAATATAAAGGAATTACTAATAAATAGTGAAGATTGGATGGAATGTGCTGAAGCTATAATTGGGTTCCATAAGAAGAATGGAACTGGTAGAGCTACAGCTTATAGTGCTTTTGTATGGGAAAGGTTTGATAATGATGAAGAAGGTTATCTAAGGGAAATAGTAGATCCAGATCCTATAAAACTTTCAAGCTTAATAGGCTATGAAAGCCAAAAGAAAGAGATTATAAGTAATACTTTAAACTTTTTAAGAGGATTTCCAGCAAATAATCTTTTGCTTTATGGGGCTAGGGGAACTGGAAAATCTTCAACAGTTAAAGCTATATTAAATGAACATTATAAGGATGGTTTAAGATTAATAGAAGTTGATAAGAAGCAACTTAATGATTTTACTAGGATCATAAGACTTCTTAAAAACAAAAAGCAGAAGTTTGTAATATTTGTTGATGATTTAGTTTTTGATGAAAATGAGGATGGTTATTCAGCTTTAAAGACAATATTAGAAGGAAGAATAGAAAATAGGCCAAGTAATATATTAATTTATGCAACAACTAACAGAAGACACTTAGTTCAAGAAAAATTCTCCGATAGAGATGATGTTAATTCTAAGGATACTATGGAAGAAAAATTATCCCTGGCAGACAGATTTGGTATTACTATTAGTTTCTTTACACCTAATCAAAAAGAATTTTTATCTATAGTTGATGGAATAGTTAAAGAGAGAGAATTAGAAGTTAGAGAAGAAGAGTTACATAGAGAAGCCTTAAAGTGGGAAAAGTGGCATAATGGAAGATCGCCAAGGTCAGCTACTCAATTTGTTGATTGGTTGGAAGGAGAATTTTCATCACAAAATGATTAGTGTTATAATATTAGTATAAATTATAGACTAGGAAGTGAATAGTTTGGGAAAGATGATACGATTGTCTGGGATAGCATATGAAAGTTTAGTTAATGGGCCAGGCCTTAGAAGGGTGTTTTTCTCTCAAGGGTGTAAGCATAATTGTAACGGATGTTTTAATCCTGATACTCATGATTTTTATGGTGGAGAAGAAAGAGATATGGATGAACTTATTCAAGATGTAGTAGATAATCCTATGATTAAAGGTGTAACCTTTAGTGGAGGCGATCCTCTTGAAAGAGCTGAGGAGTTCTCGTATATGGCAAAGAAATTTAAGGAACATGGATTAAATGTTTGGAGCTATACTGGGTATACATATGAATATATAATTGATAATATTAATAAGGTTCCAGGATGGAAAGGTCTTATGGAAAATTTAGATGTTATAGTTGATGGAAGATTTGAAGAATCTAAAAAGGAAGATGGTTTAAGGTTCAAGGGTTCTAGTAATCAAAGAATAATTGATGTTAAGGAAAGTATGAACAGTGGTAAAATAACTCTTTTCCAAATATAGATTTAATAATATAAAGGAAGTAATATGATCATATTACTTCCTTTATATTATTAACGGACTTCTATTTAGAAGCATTTTTAGGACTATTGTTATCAATTAAGTAAAAAATATCTTTATTATTTAATGAAGATATTCCCCAACTCTTCAATAAATACTTTCCAATTTCTTTTTCTTTTTTTTCTTGTAAAGCTCTCTTTTTATCTTGCAATTTTTTTATTTTGTCATCAATAGAATTAATTTCGTTTTTTTTAACCATACAAATCACCTCATAAAAATTCATAAATAGATTATAACATGGTTAGCATATAAAGTAAAAATCTTGCATATAATAATAAGTTACAAAGTTATAGGACAAGTGATTTCTATATCATTCCCTTCACTATCTGTAAATTCCAAAACCTTATTCTTGCCTATAGTAGTTAATGGAAAAACAATCTTACAATTTAACTCTTTTAACCTTTTTAAAAATAAATCAATATCATTTACATTTAAGCTTGGCAAACAATTATTTCCCCATATTTTATGTTCATTCATTTTATCATTTGCAAATAATCCATATCTGAAGCCATTGATATCAAAAACACTATAAATATTATTTCTTTCAGTAACAGTTTGTCCAAGTAAACTTTCATAAAAATTAATTGCTCTATCCATATCTTTTACACATACATATAAAGAGTTTAATTCAAATTTTAAATTTATCCCCATAAGTATCCTTCTTTCTAAAAAGATTCTATAAAACTAAGTTATATATTAATATTATATATGAAAAATCCTCTAAAGCAGCATTGTATCAGCATATTTTTCAGAATATTACCGTAAAACCATATATATGGTGAAGAATATCACCATATAAGAATATATATTCTGTAGAATATTACCATATTTATGGTTAATAAATGACTTAGACAGGTAGTTCATTATTAATTAGAAGGAATGAATAGAGACTATGTCTACAATAGGAAATAAAAAAGGTTGGAGTTTATGTTTTGCTCCAACCTTAAATTATCTTCTTAGAAATCAGATTGTCCTGTAGTTCTAGGGAATGGGATTACGTCTCTAATATTACCCATACCAGTAACATACATAATTAATCTTTCAAATCCTAAACCAAATCCAGCATGCTTAGTTTCTCCATATTTTCTAAGTTCTAAGTACCACCAGTAATCTTCTTCATTAAGATTCAATTCAGCCATTCTTGCTTTTAATATATCAAGTCTTTCTTCTCTTTGGCTACCACCGATGATTTCTCCTATACCAGGAACTAGACAGTCGCAAGCTGCAACAGTTTTGTTATCATCATTTAGTCTCATATAGAAAGCTTTAATTTCTTTTGGATAGTCAGTAACAAATACTGGTTTCTTAAAGTGTTCTTCTGTTAGGTATCTTTCATGTTCTGTTTGAAGATCAATACCCCATTCTACAGGATAGTCAAATGTTTTATCACAGTTCTTTAAAATTTCAACAGCTTCAGTATAAGTAACCTTGCCAAAATCTGAACTTATAACATGATTTAATCTATCCAATAACCCTTTATCAACAAATTGGTTAAAGAACGCCATTTCTTCAGGACATTCATCTATAACATATTTTATAACATACTTAAGCATGTCTTCAGCAAGTTCCATATCATCAGCTAAATCAGCAAAAGATATTTCAGGTTCAATCATCCAGAATTCAGCTGCATGTCTTGTTGTATTTGAATTTTCAGCTCTAAATGTAGGCCCAAATGTATAGATGTTTCTAAAAGCTAAAGCAAAAGTTTCACCATTTAATTGTCCTGAAACTGTAAGATTAGTTTCTTTACCAAAGAAATCTTGCTTGTAATCTATAGCTCCTTCTTCAGTCTTTGGAACATTATGAAGGTCAAGTGTTGTTACTTTGAACATTTCTCCAGCACCTTCACAGTCACTTCCAGTTAAAATTGGAGTGTGAGTATACACAAATCCTTGATCTTGGAAGAATTTATGGATTGCATAAGCAGCTACTGAACGAACTCTAAATACTGCTGAGAAGGCATTACTTCTTGGTCTTAAGTGAGCTATTGTTCTTAGATATTCAAAAGTATGTCTTTTCTTTTGTAATGGATAGTCAGAATGAGACATGCCTTCTATTATAACTTCTTTTGCTTGAATTTCGAAAGGTTGTTTAGCATCCGGTGTTTCAACTAAAGTACCTACTACAGTAATAGATGAGCTTATTGGAAGTTTTGATACATCTTTAAAGTTATCTATTTTATTGTCAAAAACTATTTGAACATTTTTAAAGAAAGATCCATCATTTACTTCTATAAAACCAAAGGCATTTGAAGCTCTTAGTGTTCTAATCCAACCAGAGATTCTTACGTCTTTGGAAATGTATTCCTTTGTGTTTCTGTAAATTGATTTCACTAATACAGATTTATTCATAATTCTCCTCCTAAAAAGTACTAACTTATTACATTAATTCTGATTTTACAATACTTTACTAACAATTGCAACATATCTAACATACACTATATTGAACAGGAATTTTGGAGGATTTCATGGTGCAAGAGAGGATACTTAATAATAAACTAAAAGAACTCTGTGAGCTAAAATCTGCTTTGGTGGGTAGAAGTGAAGAAAGTAAGGAAGAAATAGTAGAAAAGATAAGAAAAAGTATTGATGATTTAGAATTTATCCTAGAATATTATAATTATATTTAGAAGTAAATAAAAATCAAAAAAATGTACGGTGAAAAAAATCACCGTACATTTTTATTCAGCGCCTTCCTCAAAACTGCGGATTAAGGCATCTGGAAAGTTTAACATTTTCATTTCTTTTATTAGTCCATTCAACTCATAAGATACATGTCTTATTATAGGTTTAACACTTCCACTATTATCTATATCTAAAATGCAATAAGTAGATTCTGGAGTGCCTATCTTAGGTTTCCCTACACTTCCATCATTTATGAATAACTTACTTCCAAAAGATTTAACTGAAGGAATATGAGTGTGTGCACAAATCAAGACATCTTCCTCCAATGATTCCATTACTTTAGCTGTGTTTTCGTCATCTTCTAATAAATATTCATTTACTGCATTAGGACTTCCATGAACAAGTTTGATTTTCTTTTTGTTAAAATCAAAGGTCATAGATGTTGGAAGGTTGTCTAAGTAATATTTATTTGCAGCTCTTACTTCATTAACTGCCCATGGAAGAGAAAATGAGTTAATATTTGTTTCTCTTATATAAGTAAAATCACCATCTACTACAGAAGCATCATAGTTTCCTTTTATACATGGAATATTTCTTCTTTTTATCATAGAAACAACTTCGTTTGGATGAGGGCCATAGCCAACTAAATCACCTAAACAAACAGTGAGGTCAACATTTTGGTCATCTATATCTTCTAATACCTTTCTTAAGGCATAAAGGTTGCCGTGAACATCAGATATAATTGCTAATTTCATTTTTAATCCTCCTACACATTCATAAATTTATTAATAGTAAATATATAAATAGTTAATCTTTTGTACATTAATATTTAAAGTGCTTTGATAAGAGAACTCATAAGGTTAATAAATTTATCTTTAACCAAATTTGAAGTTTCAATAACTTCTTCATGATTTAAAGGTTGTTCTAATATCCCAGCAGCCATGTTAGTTAGACAAGAAATGCCTATAACTTTAATTTTACAATGATTTGCAACTATAACTTCAGGAACTGTAGACATACCTACAGCATCTCCACCTAAAACTCTTGCCATTCTTATTTCAGCTGGAGTTTCATAAGTTGGACCAGTAAATAGTGTGTAAACTCCCTCTTTTATATCTATGTGAAGATTATTTGCAACTTCTTTAACTAAAGATATTAGTTCAGGATTATAGGCAGTAGACATATCGGGAAACCTTGGACCAAATTTATCTAAGTTTTTACCTATAAGTGGACTATCTCCAGAAAGATTAATATGGTCTTTTATTATCATTAAATCTCCTGGTTTAAAATCTGTATTAACTGCACCAGCAGCATTTGTAACTATAATTGTTTCAACACCTAAAAGTTTCATTACTCTTACAGGGAAAGTTACTTCTTGCATTTTATAACCTTCATAGTAGTGAAATCTTCCTTGCATAGCTATAACTGTTTTTCCTTGTAAAGTTCCTATTACTAATCTTCCAGCATGACCTTCTACAGTTGATACAGGAAAGTTTGGAATTTCTTCATAAGGATAGAATTCAGGATCTTCAATAAGGTCCGCTAATGTACCAAGGCCTGATCCAAGTATTAGTCCAATTTTAGGGGAATACTTACTTTTATTAAGTATATATTTAGCTGATGTTTCTATATTTTTTAGTAAATCCATGTAAATCACTCCTAAATTATTTAGTTAAATATTTTTCGCCTACAATAACTACATCGCCAGCTCCTACAGTTAGTATTAGATCACCATCTTGTGCTATATTTTTTAGGTATTTAGTTGCTTCATCATGTGAATGAACATTTGTACACTTTAAACCTGTCTTTCTAATAGCATCCCCTAATTCATCAGAAGATACTAATCCAGTATCCTTTTCTCTAGCTGCATATATATCCATTAATATAAGTTCGTCAGCATCGTTAAAGGCTGTTGTAAATTCATCAAATAATGTTTTGGTTCTTGTGTAAGTGTGTGGTTGGAATACACAAAAAATCTTATTATGATCAATTTTTCTTGCTGTGTTCAATGTTGCTTTTATTTCAGTTGGATGATGAGCATAGTCATCAATTATAGTAACTCCATCTTTCTCACCTTTATATTCAAATCTTTTATGAGCACCTTTGCACTTTAGTAAACCAGCAGCTATGGTATCATGAGAAATATTGAATATAAGGCCTACAGCAATAGTAGAAAGTGCATTTAAAATGTTATGCTTTCCAGGATTACTTAATGTTACTTCAAATAAGTCAGTTCCATTTTCACAAACTGTAAAAGTTGCACATCCTCTATTATTGAAAGATATATTTTTAGCTACTAGATTTTCATTATCAAATCCATAGGTAATAGTATTACAATTAGCTTTTGAAATGACATTTTTTACTCTTTCGTCACCACCATACCCTATTAGATAACCATCTTCAGGAACTAAATGAGAGAATTTTTCGAAGGTTTCAGTGATATGATCTATATCTCTATAATAGTCTAAGTGATCAGCATCTATATTTAAGATAATGCCTACATATGGGAAAAATTTTAAAAATGACTCCTTATATTCACATGCTTCCGTAATAAAGTATTCACTTTTTCCAATTCTGTAGTTCCCATCTATTATATCCAATTCACCACCAACTGAAATTGTTGGATCTAAATCTGCTTCTAAAACGACATGAGAAATCATTGAAGTACATGTTGTTTTACCATGAGTACCAGCAACAGCTACATTATATTTATGACCTTTCATAATCAAACCTAAGAACTCAGCTCTATCCATTAGTTGTATATTTTGTTTTTTTGCTTCTGCAAGTTCAGGATTAGAATCTGGAATTGCAGCAGTATATACAACTAAATCTACATCTATAAGATTATTTTTATCGTGCCCTATGTATATTTCAGCACCCATAGCTCTAAGTTTATCAAGTATTTCAGACTCTTTAAAATCTGATCCTGAAACTCTATATCCTTTATTAAGAAGGACAGCAGCTAGTCCGCTCATACTTATTCCACCAATTCCGATGAAATGTATTTTCATATGGTTATCATTAATAAAATCAAATGACAAAATATCAACCCCTTATTAAGTTAGTATAGTTATAATTATATACAAAAAATTAGAATTGAACACATTTTATATGAAAATATTGAAGTAGAATAGAAATAGTAAATAAAAGCTATTGATAATGTACAAGATATAGAATAAAATATGAATATTAATTGAAATTTAAGAGCGTAAAGTTCGTGTAATAATATATAATGTAGGTGAAGTGTATGGAAAAATTAAGTAGAAATAGTAGAGTTGTTGCTATTACTAAGATATTAATGGAAAAACCTAATAAAATAATAGGATTAAATAATTTTTCGGAATTATTAAATGCAGCTAAATCAACTATAAGTGAAGATATAGTTATAGTCAGAGAAATTTTGCAAAAACTTGAAATGGGACGTGTGGAAACAATTTCAGGAGCAGCTGGAGGAATAAAATTCATCCCAACAATAGGATATGAACAAGGAAGAGAATTTGCTTTAGAATTATGCGAATTATTAAAAGATGATGGTAGGGTAATAGCGGGTAATTTTATATATATGACTGATCTTATGTATAATCCTGAAATTATTAGTAAAGCAGGTGTTATTTTATCATCATGTTTTAAGGAGTTAGATGTTGATTATGTCATTACTGTTGAGACTAAGGGGATTCCTCTAGCTTATGAAGTTGCAAGAAATTTAGGAGTACAACTTGTTATTGCAAGACGAGATACTCAAGTTACAGAAGGGCCTACAGTTACAATTAATTATGTATCTGGGACAAGTGGAAGGCTTCAGCAAATGTCATTATCAAAGAAATCTATGAAGTCATCTAGTAAAAGTATATTTATAGATGACTTTATGAAGGGTGGAGGAACTGCTCAGGGGATAAAAGATCTTCTTAAAGAATTTGATAGTGAGTTAGTTGGAATTGGAGTATTACTTGATAATAAGGAAGTTGAAAAGAAATTAGTGGATGAATATGTATCTATAGTAGAGTTTGAGTCTGTAGATAAATCAGCTATTATAGATATAAAACCATCTAAGATGTTTGGTTAACAAAATAAGAAAATATTAGAAATTTTCATAAAAAACAAATTTTCGAAAAAACTTCTAATTTAAAAGAGGATTTTGGGTATATATGGAGAATTGTATATATAAAGCAACTTTGGGGAGGTGTGTGAAATGCAAATCACGGACGTGAGAATTAGAAAAATAGCTACTGATGGAAAGATGAAAGCTATAGTTTCAGTTACATTTGACAATGAATTTGTAGTGCACGATATTAAAATTATCGAAGGGCAAAATGGTTTATTTATCGCAATGCCTAGCAGAAAGACACCAGATGGAGAGTTTAAGGATATAGCACATCCTATAAACACAGACACAAGAGAAAGAATCCAAACTTCAATTTTAGAAGCTTTTGAAAAAGCTAAAAATGAAGAAGTTAGCGAGGATGCTATCGAAGAATAAGAGTTTTTTGAAGAATAAAAGGAAGATAACTTCCTTTTATTTTTTTGTGAAAAAGTTTCCATAGGTTGAAATAAAAATCTCTTTCCAATATAATAGAATAGGTATGACCAATTTCACAAATGTGCAAGTTGGACCAATGAAAAGAATAACATATATGAGGTGATGTTATGTATAAATGTGCACTAGTTTTAGCAGCAGGACAAGGAAAAAGAATAAAGTCAGACATCCCAAAGGTACTGCATAAGGTATGTGGTAAGGAAATGGTTAATCATGTTATCGATAATATGAGAAATGCTAATATAGAAGATATAAATGTAATTATAGGAAAAGGTGCAGAACTTGTTAAGAAAGGAACAGAAGATAGAAACGTTTCTTATTCTTTACAAGAAGAACAATTAGGAACTGGGCATGCTGTAAAGTGTGCAAAGAAATTCCTAGAAGCTAAAGAGGGTGTGGTTGCTATTTTTGCAGGAGATGCTCCTTTAACAAAGATTGAAACTATAAATAATTTAATGGAAGAACATATAACAAAGAAAAATTCAGCAACATTATTATCAGCTTATGTTGAAGATCCAACTGGATATGGAAGAATTATAAGAGATGGTGATGAAGTTTTAAAAATAGTAGAGCATAAAGATTGTAACGAGGAAGAATTAAAAGTTAACGAAATGAATGCAGCAATGTATTGTTTTGATATAAAAGATTTATTATCATCTTTAGAAGAACTATCAAATGATAATAATCAAGGAGAATACTACTTAACAGATGTTATTGGTATTTTAAAGAACAAAGGAAAAAGAGTTGGTGCAGTTGTTACTGACTATGAAGATACAATAGGTGTAAATTCAAGAGTACAATTAGCAGAAGCAGAAGAAATATTAAAAAACAGAATAAATGAAATACACTTAAACAATGGAGTTACATTAATTGATCCTAAGACAACTTATATTGGAGCAGATGTTGAAATTGGTAAAGATACAATAATATATCCAAACAATATATTTGAAGGAAAGACTGTAATTGCAGAAAACTGTACTATATTACAAGGTTGTAGAATAAAGGACAGTGTAATAGAAAGTGGAGTAGAAATTCAAGCATCTGTAGTATTAGAAAGTAGAATAGGTGAGAATACAAGCGTTGGACCATTTGCTTATATAAGACCAGAATCTACAATTGGAAAGAATGCTAGAATAGGTGATTTTGTTGAAATTAAAAAATCAAATATTGGTGATGAAACAAAAGTATCTCACTTAACTTATATTGGAGATGCTGAGGTTGGAAGTGGATGTAATTTTGGTTGTGGAACTGTTATAGTAAACTATGATGGGAAGACAAAGAATAAAACAATAATTGGAGATAATAGCTTTATAGGATGTAATACAAATTTAGTTTCACCTGTAGAGGTGGGAGATAACACTTATATAGCTGCTGGCTCAACAATTACTTCTAAAGTAGAAGAAGGTGACCTTGCAATAGCGAGAGCTAAGCAAAGAAACATAAAGGGCTGGGTTGAAAAAAAGGGTTTAATGAAATAATTAATATATAAATTATACCAAATTACCTAATAGTTAAAATTTAAGGAGGTCCTAACAAATATGTTAACTCACGGAAATAACATTAAAATATTTACTGGAAACTCGCATCCGGAACTAGCAAAGGATATTGCTGAAATATTAGGCGTACCAGTTGGAAAGTCAACTGTGTCTACATTTAGTGATGGAGAAATATCAGTGGATATTGATGAAACTGTTAGAGGAGCAGATGTATTTATAGTACAATCTACTTGCTCACCAGTTAATAATAATTTAATGGAACTTTTAATAATGATTGATGCTTTTAAGAGAGCATCAGCAGGAAGAATAACAGCAGTTATTCCATACTATGGATATGCAAGACAAGATAGAAAAGCAAAATCGAGAGATCCAATTACTGCAAAGTTAGTTGCTGATCTTTTAACTGCTGCAGGAGCTCATAGAGTATTAACTATGGATTTACATGCTGCCCAAATTCAAGGATATTTCAATATACCTGTTGACCATTTAATGGGAGCACCAATTCTTTCTAAACACTTTATAGAAAAAGGATTGGCTGATCAAGATGATGTAGTTGTTGTATCACCAGATTTAGGTAGTGTTACAAGAGCAAGAAAATTTGCTGATAGATTACATGCACCAATAGCTATAATAGATAAGAGAAGACCAAAAGCAAATGTATCAGAAATAATGAACATAATAGGTGATGTTGAAGGTAAGAGATGTATACTAATCGATGATATGATAGATACTGCAGGAACAATAGCTAATGCAGCAAATGCATTAAAAGATTTAGGAGCAACAGCAGTGTATGCATGTTGCACTCATGGAGTTTTATCAGGACCAGCCTTTGATAGATTAAATAGCTGTGCTATTGAAGAGTTAGTAATGTTAAATACAATCACATTACCAAAGGAAGCTGATATTCAAAAAATAACATCACTTTCAGTAGCTCCATTGTTTGCTGAAGCTATACAAAGGATTTATGATGATGAACCTATAAGTAAGTTATTTGAATCTTAAAATTACATAGAAACTTAAGGAGCACTATAGGTGCTCCTTTTTAGAACAAATGAATAAATGAATAAATTGTAACATTTAGATGAATGTATTTTTAAATTATGTATTTAGTGGTAAATTTATTATAAGACAGTAAAGGAAGTGGTATTGATGAATGGCAGTTTAGGAAAAATTTTGCTAGTTGATGATGATGAAAACATATGTGAAGTAATTGATTTATATTTAAAAAGTTCAGGATTTGACACAAGAATTGTTCATGATGGAAAAAAGGCACAAGAAGAATTTCTTGAGTATAATCCTGATATAGTACTTCTTGATGTTATGATACCAATGGTAGATGGAATAGATGTACTTAAGTGGATTAGAAGAGAGGGACAAACTCCTGTAATAATGCTTACAGCTAAAGGAGATACTTTTGATAAAGTATTAGCATTGGAACTTGGTGCAGATGATTATGTAGTTAAGCCGTTTGAACCAAAGGAGTTAATTGCAAGAATTAAAGCTGTTATGAGGAGGTATTCTTCAGATAATTCAGGAAAAGAAGTTCTTCATTATAATCAAATAATTATAGATTCAAATTCTTATAGTGTGGTTTATAAAGGTAAAGAGGTAAAGATGCCTCCTAAGGAATTTGAATTGTTATATTATTTAGCAAGTAATAAAAATAAGGTTTTCACAAGAGAACAACTTTTATGTGAGGTATGGGGATATGATTATCCTGGAGATTCAAGAACTGTAGATGTTCATATAAAGAGAGTTAGGGAAAAGGTTAGTGGAGGAGATAATTGGAGCCTAGAAACTGTATGGGGAGTAGGATATAAGTTTGAGGTGAAATAGATTGAAGAGAAATAGCTTGATTAGCAAACTTATAGCTGTATTAATGGTGGTATTATCCATAGGACTCATACTCTTAGGGACAGTTTTAAATTCATGGTTTAAAAATTATTACTTTGATTTTAGAAGAACTGAATTAGATAATCAGAGCTATCCTATATTATCTAGAGCCTCTTCTTATCTTACACTTAAGGATGATAAAAATTTAAGTGATTTACAAAATACAGTTAGTATAATTAATGATTCTATTAAAGGAGAGATATACATTGTAGTTGATAATGGAGATGTTTTGACTAGGTCTAGCAATGAAGATATAAAAAAGGATAAATTAAACCTAAATATTTCTGAAGATAATATGGGTTTGATTAAGGATGGAAAGGTTTTATATTTTAAAGACAATGGAGAAGTCTATAGGTATATTAGACCAATTTTTACAAATGGCTATTTTTCAGGGACAGTAATTGTGGATACTCTAGCAAGCAATATTGATCCTGTTTTAGAAAAGGCAAAAAAAATAATATGGACATTTATTTTTATAACTATAGTATCAACAGCTACCATAGTGGGAGCATTTACAAGAAGATTTGTAGTTAATCCTATTAATGAAATTAATAGAATAGCAAATAAGTTAGCTAGAGGAGAAGTGGAAAATAGGGTTCGTGTTAAAAATTTTGATGAAATTGGTGAACTTGCACGTTCTTTTAATGTAATGGCTGAATATTTAGAAAGAGTTGATGCTAATAGGAGAGATTTTATATCAAATGTATCACATGAACTTAGATCACCTATTACATCAATAAAAGGATTTATAGCGGGAATATTAGATGGAATAATTCCAAGAGATAAAGAAAATTACTATTTAAATATTGTTTATGACGAAATAAACAGATTATCAAGATTAGTAAATGATTTGTTAGATATTTCGGCTATGGATGATGGGAAATATAGCCTTAATATGGTGGAAGTGGATATTGATGTATTAATAAAACTATGTGTGGTAAATGCAGAGGCAAAGTCTAATAAGAAGAGGTTAAATTTTCAAGTTTCTTTAGATGATAGTTATAGTATTGTATACGCAGATAGAGATAGAATAATGCAAGTAGTCACAAATCTTTTAGATAATGCAATAAAATATAGTTATGATGGTGGAAATGTTAGAATTAGTACTAAGGACAAAGGAAATAAGATTTATGTGAAGATTAGAAATGAAGGGCCTATCTTAACAAAAGAAGAATTGGTTAAGATATGGGATAGATTTTATAAGGCAGATAAGTCAAGAACTAATAAAGAAAGTACTGGATTAGGACTTTCTATAGTTAGATTAATTTTAACTCAGCATGGAGAAGATATTTGGGTAAAGAACGAAAAAGATGGAGTGAGCTTTACATTTACTCTATTAAAAAAAGATAGTTAATTATAAATCATAATAAAATGGATATAATATTTACTAGTTAATTTGTTTATAGAAAAAATTGTTTATATAACTCTTAATTATAAAGATAACTAAGAGGACCTAACGAGTTAATGGAGATTTAAAGTTTAAAGTTGATTTTAAAGAATATCAATATTTTGCTAAAAATCATAAGTTAATTATGTTCTGTCCTTTTTGTTATGGTTTAAATAATTTAGTATAATAGTAATAATTACATATATAAAGGAGAAATTAAATATGTTTCTTATAGTTGGTCTGGGAAATCCAGGGAGAGAATATGAAAATACGAGACATAATATAGGGTTTGATGCTATAGATGTTATAGCTAAAAGGTATAATATAGAGGTTAGTAGGATAAAATTTAAAGGTGTTTATGGGGAAGGGTTTATTGGAAGTGAAAAAGTTATGCTTCTTAAACCAACTACATATATGAACTTAAGTGGTGAAAGTGTCCGAGAGGTGATGGATTTTTATAAGCTTTCTAAAGAACAGGTATTGGTTATATATGATGATATAAGTTTAGAAGTTGGAAGATTAAGAATTAGAGAAAAAGGAAGTGCAGGTGGACATAATGGGATAAAGAGCATAATAAGCCACCTGGGGACTGATGTATTTTCTAGAATTAAAATAGGAGTAGGACAACCTGATGGAAATTTAGTAAACCATGTTTTAGGTAATTTCTCTAAGGAAGATAGAAAATATTTAGATGAAGTATTAAGTGCTGTAGTATCTGCAACTGATGTCATTGTACATGAAGATACAAAAAAAGCTATGAATGAGTTTAATGGATTTAATATTAATAAAACTAGTTAAGGATGGTGCTTGAAATGAGATTAAAGGGGTTAATGGAGCCCTTAATAAGTAGTGATGAATTTTCTAGTGTAAAGCAATTTATAGAAAATGGAAAGAATCCTATTGAAATAGAAGGATTATCAGAGTCAGCAAAAGCATATTTTGCAAATGGTATATATGAAGGATTGAATAGATCAGTTGTTATAGTTACCCATAGTGACATGGAAGCTAAAAATTTATATGAAGATCTTAATTTATATACTAGTAATGTTTATTACTTTCCAGCTAAAGAAGTAGTTTTCTATAATATAGATGCTATATCAGGAGATTTAAGATGGGCTAGATTAAATGTAATAAAAGAAATATTAAATAAAGAAAAAAATATAATTGTTACTTCTATAGATGCATTTGCTGCACAATATACACCAAAAAGACTTTTTGAAGAACATAGAATTTTTTTGGAAGCTGGTCAAGAAGTAAAATTTTCAGAAATAACTAAGTTGTTAGTTGAAAGTGGATATGAAAGAGTTGATATGGTTGAAGGGAAGGGAGAGTTCTCACTACGTGGAGGGCTCTTAGATGTATTCCCACCAGATTCTATATATCCATATAGAATAGAACTTTTTGGAGATGAGATAGATTCTATAAGAACATTCAATACAGAATCCCAAAGAAGTATAGAGAAAGTTAAAGGTATAGATATATTTCCAGCCAAGGAAATGGTAATGGATGAAGAAATAGTTAGTTATGCAATAGAATCAATTAAGACAGAACTTGAAGAAGTTTTAAAGAAAAATAAAGATAAAGAAAGAGAAAACAAGCTTAGAATTACTATTAATAACAACTTAGAAAATCTAGAGCAGATACATTCATTTGAGACTATTGATAGTTATTTACCATTTTTTTATAAGAATGAAGAGAGTTTATTTGATTACTTAGAAGACTATGTGTTTATATTAGATGATAAGGTAAGGGCTTTAGGAAAGATAGATAGTACTTTTTTAGAATTTGATGAAAATTATTCAATATTCTTAGAGAGGGGAGATATACTGCCATCTCAAGGAAAGCTCTTGATAGGCAAAGAAAAGTTAATAGAACTATTGGAGAGAAAGGTTAGCTTAACCTTGGAAGCAATAACTAAGAATAGTGATTTTTTAAAGCCAAGACGTAATATTGAGATTAATGCTACAACATTGCACCATTATCAAGGTCAATTAGATATGCTTATTGATGATATCATTAAGAAAAAGAGTGAAGGATATAGAACAATAATTTTATCAGGAACTAGAGCTCGTGGAGAAAGGTTAGTTAGCACTCTTAGAGAACGAAATATAGAAAGTGTTTATAGAGATGTTGTTGATGAAGTGGCTTTAGGAGAAGTGGTAATAACCTTTGGAAATCTTTTGAAGGGATTTGAGTGTTCTAAATATAAAGTCTGTATTATATCAGATAAAGAAGTATTTGGTGAAGCAAAAAGAAAATTAAAGAAAGCTAAAAAGAAGAGTAAAGGTGTTTCTAAAATTAAAAGTTTTGCTGAATTAAAGCCAGGAGATTATGTGGTTCATGCTAATCATGGGGTAGGTGTTTATAAGGGAATAAAACAAATTGAAGTTGGAGGGCATAAAAGAGATTATCTTGATATCATATATGATAAAGGAGATAAACTTTATGTTCCAGTAGATCAATTAGACCTTGTTCAAAAATATATTGGAAGTGAAGGGAAATCACCAAAAGTTAATAAACTTGGTGGAGCTGAATGGCAAAAAGCTAAATCAAAGGTAAGAAAATCAATCAATGAAATTGCTCAAGATTTAGTTAAGTTATATGCAGCTAGGTCCACTTTAAAAGGACATAAGTTTGGAAAAGATACAGAATGGCAAAGACAATTTGAAGATGAATTTCCATTTGAAGAAACACCAGATCAATTAACTTCAATAGAAGAAATTAAAAAAGATATGGAATCAGATAAATCAATGGATAGATTGTTATGTGGAGATGTAGGTTATGGAAAAACAGAAGTTGCTGTAAGAGCTGCATTTAAAGCTGTTATGGAAGGAAAACAAGTAGCATTTTTAGTTCCAACTACAATTCTTGCAGAGCAACATTATAAAAACTTAAAAAACAGATTTTCAGATTTTCCTGTCACTATAGAAATGATAAGTAGATTTAGGTCTGCAAAAGAACAAAAAGCAACACTTCAAGCTGTTAAAGAAGGAAATGTTGATATTTTAATAGGAACTCATAGATTGGTTTCAAAGGATATAAGTTTTAAGGATTTAGGGCTTCTTATAGTTGATGAAGAACAAAGATTTGGGGTAACACAAAAGGAAAAAATAAAAAATATAAAGAAAAATGTAGATGTATTAACATTAAGTGCAACACCAATTCCTAGAACTCTTCATATGTCATTAACAGGGGTTAGGGATATATCTGTTATAGAAACTCCACCAGAAGAAAGATACCCTATTCAAACTTATGTTGTTGAACAGAATGACCAATTGATTAGAGATGCTATAATGAGAGAAATAGGCAGAGGTGGTCAAGTATATTTTGTTTATAATAGAGTAGAAGATATAGATAAGATGGCTAGCTTTGTTAAGAATTTAGTTCCAGAAGCAAGAGTAGCAGTAGCGCATGGACAAATGACTGAAAGACAGCTAGAAAAAGAAATGATGGATTTCATGACTAATGAATATGATGTTCTTGTTTGTACTACTATAATTGAGACAGGTATAGATATCCAAAATGTAAATACAATTATTATCTATAATGCAGATAAGATGGGATTGTCTCAATTATATCAATTAAGAGGAAGAGTAGGTCGTTCTAATAAGATAGCATATGCATATCTTCTGTACACTAAAGATAAAGTACTAACAGAAGTAGCTGAAAAGAGACTAAAAGCCTTAAAAGATTTTACTGAACTTGGGTCAGGTTTTAAAATTGCCATGAGAGATTTAGAGATAAGAGGAGCAGGTAACATGATGGGGTCTTCACAGCATGGACATATGGCAACTGTAGGATATGATCTGTATTGCAGAATGCTTGAAGATACTGTAAAGCTTATTAAGGGAGAAATAGATAAAGAACCTATTGAAACTACTGTTGATTTAAAAGTAGATGCTTATATACCATCTGCATATATAGAAGATGAAATTCAAAAAATTGAAGTCTATAAAAAGATTGCAGCTTTAGAAAGTCTAGAAGAATATATGGATATTAAAGAAGAACTTGAAGATAGATATTCAGACATACCTGATGCTGTATATAATTTAATGGATATTGCGTATATTAAGAGTAGGGCAAAGATGTTGTCTATTGAAGATATAAAGGAAACAAACAAAGAAGTTATTTTCAAATTTGTAGAAGGTGATGATTCTTATAAGAAAATATTTAAAAAGTTAGTAGATGATTATAAGGAAAATGTGCTGTTAAGATTTGGAGAAAAACCATCATTCATATTTAAACAAGGAGAGCAAAAGAAAGAAAATATGTTGGCATTTTTCAAGGAAATGTTGGAAAATTTAATAAAAAATTAGTAATTTATAAGGCTAAATGATTTGAATTGTAATAGTATTATTGCTATACTAGTAATATGTCGTTTAAATATGTCGTTATAACCTATTAAAATATAAAGAGAAAAGTGAGGGAAAGGCTTTGAAAAAGATTAAAAAGTATGTGACAATGGCCTTGGCAGGAGTTATGATATTATCATTTGCAGGATGTAATATGATAGAAAAAACACCTGAGGCAATACAAAAAACGGTATTAGCAAAAGTTGGAGATAAGAAGATAACAAAAGCAGATGTAGATAAACTTATAAAGCCATATCTAGAACAATATAAACAACAATATGGTGAAGATTTTGAAACAAAAGAAGAATTAAAGGATACATTAAAACAATTAAGAACACAACAATTAGAAGGATTAGTAGATCAAGAAGTGTTATTACAAAATAAAGAAGCACTAGAAGTTAATCCAGATGATGAAGAAGTTCAAACACAAGTTGATGAAAGAATAAAATATTATAAAGATGCTCTTGGATCAGATGAACAATATGAACAATTTATAGAATCATATGGTTTTGATGATGAGAGTTTCCAAGAATATTGGAAGACACAAGTAGTAGTAGGAATGATAGTTAATAAGATAGTTGAAGATGTTCAAGTATCAGATGAAGATATACAAAAGTATTATGATGACAATAAAGATACATACACAAAGAAAGCAGGCGCAGATGTTACACATTTATTATTCCAACCAGCAAAAGATGCTAATGGAAATGCAGTAGAAGGTGGCGATGATGCAGCTAAGGCAAAGGCAGAAGCAGCAAAAGCAAAAGCAGCAGCAGGAACTTCATTAAAAGATTTATCTAATAGTGATGAATTTAAGAGTGGAGATAAATTTACATCAAAGTTTGAAGAATTAGGTCGTGTAAGTTTTGAAAATAGTGGAATGGTAAAAGAATTTGAAGATGCATTCAAGAAATTACCAGCTAATCAAGTATCTGATGTTGTTAAGACAGAATTTGGATATCATGTAATAGTTAATACTAATGTATATCCTAATGATGAAGTAACTCCACTTGATGATGCTCTTAAAGAACAAATTAAGAGTACAGCATTACAAGAAAAACAACAAACTGCATATAAGGATAAAGTTCAAGAATTAAAAGATAAAATGAAAGTTAAGTTATATGAAGATAAATTATAATTTCTAAATAAGTCATTAAAAAGCAGAAAAATTCTGAGAAATTTTTCTGCTTTTTTCAAATTGTAGTATAATTATCTTGTATTGACAGACTGTTGATATATGGTTATAACAGATTTTATAAAGAGTAAAGTGAGGTAAGAGCTTTGAAAAAAATTAAGAAGTATGTAACAATGGCTTTGGTAGGAGTTATGATATTATCATTTGCAGGATGCAATTTGATAGAAAAAACACCAGAGGCTATACAAAAAACAGTACTAGCAAAGGTTGGAGATAAGAAGATAACAAAGGCAGATGTGGATTTGGCTCTTAAACCGTATTTAGATCAATATAAGCAACAATATGGAAATGATTTTGAATCAAAAGAAGAGTTAAAAGATACTTTGAAAAATTTAAGAAAGCAACAATTAGAAGGATTAGTAGATCAGGAAGTAATACTGCAAAACAAAGATACATTAGATTCAGATTTAAGTGATGAGGAAATTCAAACACAAGTTGATGATAGAGTAAAATATTTTAAAGATGGGCTTGGATCAGATGAAAAATATAAACAATTTATAGAATCATATGGATATAATGAGGATAGCTTCCAAGAATTCTTAAAGACACAAGTAGTGGTTGGTATTTTAGTGAATAAGATGGTTGAAGATATTCAAGTATCAGATGAAGATATACAAAAGTATTATGATGACAATAAAGATAAGTATACAAAGAAAGCAGGCGCAGATGTTACACATTTATTATTCCAACCAGCAAAAGATGCTAATGGAAATGCAGTAGAAGGTGGAGATGATGCGGCTAAGGCAAAGGCAGAAGCAGCAAAAGCAAAAGCAGCAGCAGGAACTTCATTAAAAGATTTATCTAATAGTGATGAATTTAAGAGTGGAGATAAATTTACATCAAAGTTTGAAGAATTAGGTCGTGTAAGTTTTGAAAATAGTGGAATGGTAAAAGAATTTGAAGATGCATTCAAGAAATTACCAGCTAATCAAGTATCTGATGTTGTTAAGACAGAATTTGGATATCATGTAATAGTTAATACTAATGTATATCCTAATGATGAAGTAACTCCACTTGATGATGCTCTTAAAGAACAAATTAAAAGTACAGCATTACAAGAAAAACAACAAACTGAATATAAAGATAAAATTCAAGAATTAAAAGATAAAATGAAAATTAAATTATATGAAGATAAATTGTAATTATTTTATATAACTTGCAAAAGAACAGGGAAAAATTAAGATTCTCTGTTTTTTTATATGGGAAAAAATATAATGTAGTAACAAAAAACAATTAATTGGATATAAATAATGGGTATATGTGTATAAAATTTCTATTAAGTCAAATAATAATAGTGCTACAAGTTAATTAGATATACAAAGGAGGTTTGTTTTAATAATGAAAGCAACAGGAATTGTAAGACGTATTGATGATTTAGGAAGAGTTGTTATACCAAAGGAGATTCGAAGGACTTTAAGAATAAGAGAAGGAGATCCATTAGAAATTTTTACAGACAGAGAAGGAGGAGTGATATTAAAAAAATATTCACCTATAGGAGAATTAACTGATTTTTCAAAGGAATATGCTGAAAGCTTACAACAAGCAATAGGTCATATTGTTTTAATTGCTGATAAAGATGCATTTATTTCTGCAAGTGGAACTCCAAAGAAAGAGTACATAGAGAGAAAAATTAGTCCAGATTTAGAGAAAATAATGGATGATAGAAAAACTATTTTATTAGGAGATGAAAAAAAGGTTATTCCATTACATAATGATGAAGAAGATATTGAGGGAAAATATTTTTCACAAGTTATTTCTCCTATAATTACAGAAGGAGATTCTATTGGAGCTGTAATTATATTATCTAAAGAATCTGGAGAAAAATTAGGAGAAGTGGAACTAAAATTAGCAGAGACTGCAGCAGGTTTCTTAGGAAGACAAATGGAACAATAAATAAAATTGTTTACTTAAATTTTTAATAAGATAGTTAATACCAGAGGAAAATATAATAGTAATAATACCTCTAAACTTACAATAAAAATAATTAGTACATATAAAGTTTGGAGGTATTTTATGAAAAAGCAATCCTTAATAAAAGGTAGTTTAATTTTAGGAATCACAGGGATAGTAGCTAGGTTTTTAGGTTTATTCTTCAGATGGCCTCTAATAATGCTTATTGGAGATGAAGGAATAGGTTATTATCAAATGTCATATCCTTTATATATGTTTTTCGTAGCTATGGCTTCAGGAATACCAGTAGCTATGTCAAAGATGATATCGGAGAATAATGCAAAGGGAAATATAGAAAATAGCTTTCAAGTGGTTAAGGAATCGACAATTTTAATGATGATAATTGGGACAGGCACATCGTTCATATTATTTTTATTTGCAAAACCAATTATTAACTTTTTGCAATGGGATAGCAGAGCATATTATTCACTGATAGGTATTTCTATAGCACCTTTTATAGTTTCTCTTATGACTGTCTTTAGAGGCTTTTTTCAAGGATTTCAGAACATGACAGCACCAGCTATTTCGCAAATCTTTGAACAAGTAGGAAGAGTAATATTTGGAGTGGGTATTGCCATATTGCTATTGCCTAAGGGAATAGAGTATTCTGCAGGTGGAGCTGCTTTTGGGGCAGCAGCAGGGGCTTTTCTTGGAAGTATATATTTATTTGTTAAGTATTGCAAAGTAAAAAAGAGTTATGGAATAAAAAAAGTAAAAAGTAATCCAGAGATTTTAAATAAAATTTTAAGAATGGCTATTCCTATTTCGTTAGGAGCAACAGTTAGCACTATAATGAGTCTTATTGATTCTATATTAGTACCACAAAAGTTATTGGAAGCAGGTTTCTCAAATCAACAATCAACAATACTATATGCACAACTTACAGGTAAGGCATCTGTAATAGTGAATATTCCACTTACATTATCAATGGCATTATGTACTTCACTAATTCCTATTATTGCGGAGAATTATATTCTTAAAAGAAGAAGAGAGGTTGAAAATAAAATTGATATGTCACTAAAATTATCTGCAGTTATTGGGGTTCCTTGTATGTTTGGATTATTCTTTATGGCAGAGCCAGTAATGAAGTTTGTTTTTCCAGGGAGATTTGATGGTGTAGAAATATTAAAATATTTTTCATTATCTATACCTTTTATAATAGTAACACAAACTACCACATCTATTTTGCAGAGCGTAGGAAGCTATGTTTTGCCTGTAATAAATCTTTTTTTAGGATGTATAATAAAAGTTATATTAACCATAATTCTAGTTCCTATGTCTGGAATAAACATATATGGAGCTGTTATTGCAAGTATTGGAGCATATATATTTACAACAATGCTTAATGTGGTTTCAATGAAAATAAAGCTTGGGGTTAAGTTTAAATTTTATGAAAATTTTATAAAACCTGCATATGCAGCAAGTTTTATGATGATAGGAGTTTTAATAATATATAATATGACATATAGAAGTGTTAGAAGTAATAGTATAGCCTGCTTACTATCTATATCTGTAGGTGTTATAATATATGCTATAAGTATACTTATACTTAAAGTATTTGATTTTAATGAAATTAGAAGTAGATATATAAGACAAAAAAATTAGAGTTGAAGGAGAGAGCCTAATGATTAAGATAGTAGGATTAGGGCCTGGAAGTATAAATGATATTACTATGGGTGCTGTTCAAACATTAAAAGAAGCTAATAATGTGTTTCTAAGAACAGAAAGACATCCAGTAGTAGAATATTTAAAAAAGGAAAATATTAATTTTGTAAGTTATGATTATGTATATGAAAAGGCAAATGATTTTGATGAAGTTTATAATGATATAGCAAGAGATTTAATTGACAAGTATTCTAAATGCAAAGAATTGGTGTATGCAGTCCCAGGAAATCCGTTAGAATCTGAGAAATCAGTTACAAATTTGATTGATTTATGTAAAGAGAATTCTATAGAATATCATGTTATTCCAGCTATAAGCTTTTTAGATATTATGATGAATAAATTGGAAATAGATTTTACAGATGGGATAAGAGTTGTAGATGCCTTTGATATATCTAATGAAATATTTGATAAAAGAGTGGGAACTATTATTACACAAGTATACAATCAATTTATTGCTTCAGAAGTTAAAATTAGGCTTGGTGAATATTATAATGATGAAACTGAAGTGCTTTATTGTAAAGCTATTGGGATAGAGGGAAAAGAAAGGGTAAAGAGGATACCCCTTTATGAGTTGGATATGCAAGAAGACATGGATTATTTAACTTATGTATATATACCAAAGGATATAGAAAATAAAAAAGATGTATATGATCTTATTAACATTATAGATATATTAAGAGGGGAAAATGGGTGCCCTTGGGATAGAGAGCAAACTCATGATTCCATAAAAAGTGCTATTATTGAGGAAAGTTATGAAGTTTATGATGCTATCATAAATGAGGATGATAATGCTTTAATTGAAGAACTTGGAGATGTGTTACTACAAGTGATTTTTCATAGTGTGATTGGAAAAGAAGATGGATATTTCAATTTTGGAGATGTGATACAAGGTATATGTGATAAGATGATATATAGACATCCACATGTGTTTGGAGATTTAAGTGCAGAAACTTCGAAAGATGTATTAAATAATTGGGATGAATTGAAAAAGAAAGAGAAGAATTTCAACACATTAACTGAAGAATTAAAAGGAATTGCTAAATCATTGCCAGCATTAGTACGAGCTAACAAAGTTCAAAATAAAGCTAAAAAAGTTGGATTTGATTTCAAAAATGTAGATGAAGCAATTGAAAAGGTAAAAGAAGAATTAAATGAAGTTCTAAGTGTATATAAAAGTGAAAATAAGGCAAAAATAACAGAAGAAGTAGGAGATTTAATATTTTCATGTGTTAATATTTGTAGATTCCTAGAAATTGACTCTGAAGAAGCCTTAAATTTTACTATAGAAAAATTTATAAATAGATTCAACTATATAGAAGAAAAATCTATTGAGAATAAAACAAATATAGGTAAAATTACAGTTGAAGAAATGAATATTTTATGGGAAGAGGCAAAAAAACTTAAAAAATAAGCATTCTAGGAAGGAATTTTATCTTTCCTGCAGAATTATATAGTTTGAAAGTTGCTATACTACACTATGTATATAATCTCTTTATATATTGTTGTATGAAATTTAAAAAAATATATTAAATGGTATAGACTACGCGGAAAAGTGGTTATATAATAGTATAATGTAGGTGTGGTACATAAACACAGTTATATAAAAGGTTAACTGGATTTTAAGGAGGATGTAATCGTGAATAAATCAGAATTAATTACAAGCATGGCTGAAAAAAGTCAATTAACAAAGAAAGATGCAGAATTAGCTTTAAAGGCATTTATTGAAAGTGTTGAAGAAGCATTAGAAAAAGGTGAAAAAGTTCAACTTGTTGGATTTGGTACTTTTGAAACTAGAGAAAGAGCTGCAAGAGATGGAAGAAATCCAAGAACTAAAGAAGTAATTAAGATAGCAGCTTCAACTGTTCCAGTATTTAAAGCTGGAAAAGAATTCAAGGAAAAAGTAAACGTAGTAGAAAAGAATTCAAAGAAAAAATAAAAAAATAGTTAAAAAGAACCCGAGCTTTACTCGGGTTTTTTTATAAATAAAGAAAAGGAGAAAAAAGGTGAGATTAGATAAATATCTTAAAGTTTCAAGAATTATCAAGAGAAGAACAGTAGCAAAAGAGGCTTGTGAAACTGGAAGAGTAAGTATTAATGGGAAAGTAGCAAAACCTTCAAATGACATAAAAGAAAATGATATTATTGAAATACAATTTGCTAATAGATCTTTAAAAGCAAAGATAATTAATATAGCAGAGCATGTAAGAAAAGAAGATGCTAAAGATATGTATGTTATTCTTGAAGGTGAAGAAGATCAAGAATAACATTTTTTCGAATAAAGATCTTTCTTCATACATATAGTTTATTAATAAATGTAATAGGAGAAGTATGTATGGAGGAAGAAATTAAGAGTAATTTAACTTTAGAGAGTAGAAAAAAACTTACTTTAACAGGAGTTTTGGAAGTTATAAACTTTGATGAAGAAAAAATATTATTAAACACAAAATTAGGCAATTTAAGTATAAAGGGTGAGGGATTAAAGATGAATAAGTTAGATGTGCAAAATGGGGATGTAATTATATGCGGAACAATTTTTGCAATCATCTATAGTGGTAAAAATGTGAAAAAAAATAAAGAGAACATAATAAAAAGGATTTTTCAATAGTATAGTATGCCATTAAAATTAGATGTCCAATTAAACATAGTTATATATAGTTTAATAGCAGGAGGCATAACAGGGATTCTCTTTGATGCATATAGGATAATAAGAGGATTAAAAATTCCTAAGTTTTTAATTTTTATTGAAGACATATTATTTTGGATTCTTTGTGCACTTGCTATTTTTTCATTTTTACTTTACACCAATTATGCTTTCTTAGGCGTATATGTATATTTATTTATTTTTATATCACTAACCTTATACTTTAAATTAGTTAGCAAGTATATCATTTACTGGGAAAAAATTATTGCGAAGGTAATATATAAGATTTTAAAAATTCTATTTAAAAATTTTATATATCCATTTAAGATTTTTTTATCAAGAATGGGAAATAAAAATTTATAACATGATAAAAATAGCTTGAATAAAATAGATATAGTGATTACAATATAACTATAGATTTTATTATGAGGTGCTACGGATGAAAAAGAAGTTAACATTAAAAAACTTAATAATCTTAGTGCTATCAATTATTTTTATTGTAGGATTTGTTAGACAAGAACAGGCTATGTCAAGAATAGAAAAAGATAAACAAGCCAAACAAGAGCAGCTCCAAGAGCTTGAAGATAAGAATGAGAGGCTTAAAGAAGAGAGTGAAAAAGCACAATCTGATGAATATCTTGAACAATTAGCGAGAGAAAGACTAAATATGATAAAAAAGGGTGAAACTTCTGTTGAAATAAAGAGGGTTGACTCAAATTAACAACAATAGGTTATTATATTAATAACATATATATTTAATTTAAGGAGGAATCTTTTAAACATGACCTTAGCGGCAGGAAACATATTAGAGGGAATAGTGGTAAACATTACGAATTTCGGAGCTTTTGTAGAGGTGGACGGTAAGACCGGTTTAGTTCATATTTCGGAAGTGGCAGATTCATTTGTAAAGGATATAAGACAACATTTGAATGAACAAGATAAGGTTAAGGTTAAAGTTATCTCAATAGATGATAATGGAAAGATTAGCTTATCTATCAAACAAGCAAATGTTCAAAAGAAGTCTTTTAAACCAGCAGAATTTGACTGGGGAGGAGATAAAAGTTCTAATAAAGTTGGATCGGTAAACTTTGAAGATAAAATATCTAAATTTTTAAAAGATAGTGAAGAAAAAATGCAAGATGTGAAAAAACATCAAGAGTTTAAAGGTAAGAACAGCAAAAATAAATCATAAAGTAATTTTATAGTTTTATATAAATTTGTTGGTAAGATGTGTAGTTATTACTAGACATCTTATTTTTGTCTATGTTATATAGTTAATAGTTTATGTCATATATTTGATGCTGATATTTTTTATTTTATTGGGAAAATACAGGTGAATAAGGAGAAGTTATTCATAATTTCATAAAAAGTATAGAAAAAGTTGTTGACAGTATAGAAAACGTGTTATATAATTAGCTTTGTCGCTGGGAACATAAAGAGAACAGCTTGCCGAAGTGGCGGAACTGGCAGACGCACAGGACTTAAAATCCTGCGGTGGTTAAACACCGTACCGGTTCGATTCCGGTCTTCGGCACCAA
>NZ_JANDMF010000008.1:0-20543 GCF_031626875.1 Clostridium sp. SHJSY1 | reverse complement strand
TGCCGAAGTGGCGGAACTGGCAGACGCACAGGACTTAAAATCCTGCGGTGGTTAAACACCGTACCGGTTCGATTCCGGTCTTCGGCACCAAGTTTTTAAATTGAAAATTTTACATGTATTATGTGATAAAAAGTATAAACTAAAGTTTATGCTTTTTTTGTTTGTTTAAAGAAAATTTCTATTATTAATTCAAAATAGGTTTATGTCATTTTTTCATACAAAAATACATATATGAAGCTTGCATAAAAATATGATTAAAAATTTCCAACAAAAAAAGATAAAGTATATTTAGTAATGACAAAAAATATTATGGATCAATTTTAAATGAAAGTGCCTATATATCAAGGATGCATAAGAAAAAGCTTTAAGAATTAAGTTTAGAATATACTTAAATAAAAAGAAGATAATATCAGTATTAATTAGAATAATACAATTTAATGTCCAACGAAAAAAAAAATAAACACCAACAAATGACATAAAATGGAAAAGTGTAATGATATACTTTAACTACGTTTTAAGCGATTTGGAGGGGTGGGTATGCAATATGGACTTAATGTTGACACTTATAAAAGAGTGAAAAGCAACAGAAAAGTACTGAATTTAGGTGAAGAACCTATAAGGTATATAAATATTTTATTAGGAGGGATATTAGTTAGTAGAGTCATATTCTATTTAGATGCTAAAAATATATCTGGGATAGCTCCATTTGGAATAGCTTATTTGTTAGCAATAATAATTAAAAATAGTGAAAAAAGTACTTTAAGTGCAGCTATAGGAGCAGCTATTGGATATATAAGTGTATTTTCATCTGTTAATGATAGATATGCAAATTTAATTGTTATTATATTATTAGTGTTATACAGTGCTATATTAAAATTAATGGATAAGCCTATAAAAGAATATTATATTTATGGCTTAATAGTTATGGGGTATGTTATAAATGGGTTTGTAATAAGCGGATATGATTTAGGGGTTAACATAACAATATCATTGATTAATACATTAGTAATATTACCTATGTACTATATAATAAAGTATGGTATTACTTGTATTGAGGAATTTAATACAAATTATTTTTTTTCAGTAGAAGAAATGATTAGTATGGGGTTAATAATATGTTTAATTATTTCAGGAATTGGGCAATTATCTATATTAGGAATATCAATACGAAATGTATGTGCATATGCAACAGTATTATTAATATCATATGTTGGAGGAGCAACCTATGGAACAGCTATGGGAGTTTCTATGGGAATGATAATTGGACTTAGTTCTGGTGATATAGTAAACGCAATAACATATTATAGTGTTGCAGGACTTATATCAGGTGTATTTAAAGATATTGGTAAGTTTTTTACTTTTTTATCTTATCTAATTATGTATTTTGCATTATCACTATATTGTCATAATCTTGCAATGAATTCATTGGTTGAAGTGCTAATAGCTGGAGGAATATTTTTTGTTATTCCTAAATTTGTAATTGATGCAATGGGATTTGAGATTAATATAGATAAAAAGAGAGGAATGGTTAATGAAGTTGAGTTAACTGAAATAAAGGAGGAATTTACAAGTAAAATAAAACTTTTAGAGAATTCACTAGTTACAGTATCTAGGACTTTGTATGGAATAGGTGAAAACGATAAGCTTATGTATAAAAATAAAAGTACTGCGCTTATTGAAAGTTTAGCAGATAGAGTTTGTTTGAAGTGTAGTAGATGTGATAAGTGCTGGGAAAGAGAATTTAATATAACATACAATTCTTTTGAAAAACTTATTAAAAGCTATGAAAATAAAAAAATAACATTTCCTAGTGAACTTGAAAAAGTATGTTTGCTTAAATTTGAGTTAATTAAAGGTACACAACGGATAGTAGACAATCTTAATAGTAAGGAGATTTTAAAAGACAATTTAGGAGAAAGTAGGCAATTACTTGCTAATCAGGTGAAGAACATAGCTTCTTCTATAGGGGATATGTTAGCTGATTTTAAAGAACATGTATCTGTTTGCAATGAATTAGAGAGAGTAACAAGAAGAGCATTAAATAAAAATGGAATACATTATATTAAATTATTTTGTTATAGAGACGTAAATGGAAGACTGAAAATGAAATTAAGGATGAAAAATTGTGGGGGGGCTAATTTTTGTGGTAAAAGAATACTTCCTATAATAAATGATGTAGTAAGTGAGCAGATGTGTATAGGAGGAGAAGGGTGTAAAATTAACCCTATTAATAATGAGTGTATAGTAATCTTTGAAGAAAGTCCCAAATACGATATGATTTCCTTTGGAGCTATAGCATGCAAAGAAGGGGAAGAGCATACTGGGGATACTTTTAGTTTTTGTAAAACCAATGAGGGAACATATATGACTCTTATTAGTGATGGAATGGGTTCAGGACCTGAAGCGGGAAAAGAAAGTAAGGCTACAGTAGAATTAGTTGAGAATTTTATAGAATCTGGTTTTGAAAAAAATACAGCTATAAATATGGTTAATTCAATTATGGCAATGAAATTTGAAGAAGATGAAAAATTTTCTACATTAGATTTGAATTTAGTGGATTTATATTCAGGGGTTGTATCTTTTATTAAAGTTGGTGCTGTAGCTAGTTTTATAAAAAGTGGAGAAAGTATAAAACCTATTACATCTAATATGCCTCCTTTTGGATTAGTGGACAAAATAGAATTAGAAGAAGTAAAACATAAGGTTAAAAGTGGAGATTTAATTATAACAATAAGTGATGGAGTTTTAGATATAGATAGAGAGAACTTGGGAAAATACAATTGGTTAGTTAATTATTTGGAGAATTCATCAAGAGATCCTAAACAGCTGGCTGGAGATATTTTAGATAAGGCAAAAGAGTTAAGTGGAGGAATAGCCAAGGATGATATGACTGTAGTAGTATCTAAGGTATATTCTGCATGTTAGCTGTCATAGTAATAGTTGGTTGAGTTTTTAGCCAGCTATTTTACTTTTCATAATAAAAATGTAAAATGTATATAGGATAAAAAAGAATTGAGGAAAATGTATGGCTAAAGAGATAAAAGAAAGATTTTTAGATTATATAAAAAATAATAATCTTATAAAAAAAGGTGAAGGTGTGGTTGTAGGATTATCAGGAGGTCCAGATTCTATATGTTTATTACATTTATTATGTAGTATTAGGGAAGAAATGAAGATTAGTGTTGCAGCAGCTCATGTAAATCATATGTTTAGAGGAATAGAAGCTGATAAAGATGAACAATTTTCGCAACAATTCTGTAGGAAGTTAAATGTGGAATTCTTTTGTAAAAGAATGGATGTTGGAAGTTATGGAAAGGAAAATGGTTTATCTTCTGAAGCTGCTGGAAGAGAAGTAAGATATAATTTTTTTAGTGAAGTAAAAAATAAATTAGGATTTTCTAAAATTGCAACAGCACATAATGCTAACGATCAAGTTGAAACTGTGTTAATGAGAATAATGAGGGGGACGGGGTTGGAAGGGCTTGGTGGAATACCAGTAAAGAGAGAAAATAAATATATTAGACCTATATTATTTATGAAGCGTGAGGAAGTTGAAGAGTATTGCGATATTAGAGGATTAAAGCCACGTATAGATGCTAGTAACTTGGAGAGACTTTATAGTAGAAATAAAGTAAGGTTAGATATAATTCCTTATATGAAAGATAATTTTAATGAAGATATTATTGAAACAATATATAGAATGTCATTATTATTACAAGAAGATAGTAAATTTATCTTAGGAGAAGTTGATAAATATTATAATGAGATATGTGTTAAAAAAAATGGTAAGGTGATTATATCTAAAAATGCCTTTAATCACAGTAGTTCTATTATTAACCGTATTATTAGAAAGGCAATTAAAGATGTTAATGGAAATAAATATGATTTAGAGATGAAGCATATTATTGAAGTGATAGAACTTAGTAATTTAGAAACAGGGAAAAAAATCGATTTGCCTAATAATATATGTGTTGAAAATGTATATGGAGATATCCATATAGGAATAAAAAACATAGTAGAAAATATTTCTTGTGAAGATTTGGTTTTTCGCAAAGAAGAAATACAAAATAAAGAAATTGTGTTTGGAGATTATATTTTTAATTTTGAATTAATATATAATGAAAAAAATATTAATTTGTGCAAAAATAATAAAATAAAGTATTTCAATTATGATAAGATTAATGGTAATATTATCATTAGGCAAAGAAAAAACGGAGATAAAATGATTCCTTTTGGAATGAAAGGAAACAAAAAACTTAAAGATATATTTATAGATATGAAAATACCAAAAGAAGAAAGAGAATTGATTCCTATAATACAATTTGATGAAAATATTGCATGGATATTTTCTGTTAAGATATCTGAATTATATAAGGTTACAGAAGAAACAGAGAGAATACTAAAAATAAGTGTTAAAAGAAAGGATAAGTAATAATGCTAAAGGATATAAAAGAAGTTCTTTTTAGTGAAGAAACCATAAATGAAAAAATAAAAGAAATGGGGAAAAAAATTACTAAGGATTATGAAGGGAAAAATTTGATAATAATTGGTATTTTAAAAGGGTCAGTATTATTTGCAGCAGATTTGATTAAAAATATTAACATGTATTGTGAAATTGACTTTATGGCAGTTTCAAGTTATGGATATTCTACTGAAAGTTCAGGAGTAGTTAGAATATTAAAGGATTTAGACCATAGTATAGAAGGAAAGGATGTTTTGATAGTTGAGGATATAGTTGATAGTGGAATAACATTAGATTATTTACTTAAGTATCTTAAGGGGAGAAATGCTAAATCTATAGAAATAGCATCTCTATTAAACAAGCCTCTAAGAAGAAAAGTTGATATTGATGTAAAATATATAGGATTTGAAGCACCTGATGAATTCATAGTTGGATATGGAATAGACTATGCAGAAAAGTACAGAAATTTACCTTTTATAGGAACTTTGAAGCCAGAAGTTTATGAAAAGTAGCATATTTAATATTATTGTATAAAGAAATACCTTGTGGTAAAATTTAAAAATAACAAGAAGAGAGAGGGGGGCGCTGAATGAAAAAAAATTCAAGCTCAGCTATGTGGATTATAATGCTTGTAGTACTAGTGCTTGCCGCAGCTACGCTATGGCAAAGTAAGGGAGGTCCTGAAAGTATACCGTACAGTTCATTCCAACAAAAGTGGAAATCTGATGAAATAGTAAGTATTACAGTTAAAGAAGATAAAATGCTTATACAAGGTAAAACAAGTAATAATACAATGTTCATTACATATGCACCTAGTGAAATGATAGTAGCATTGATGACAGAAAGCCCTAAAGATAATGTGAGAGTAGAATTTGATGCGCCATCTAATAGTGGAGCATGGTTAAGTATTATCCCAATAATAGTGTTAGTTGTAATGGTATTAGTATTCTTATTTGTAATTACTCAACAGTCACAAGGTGGCGGTGGAGGAAGAGGTGTTATGAACTTTGGAAAAAGTAGAGCAAAAATAGCAACACCTGATTCTAAAAAAGTTACATTTGATGATGTAGCTGGTGCTGATGAAGAAAAAGCAGAACTTGAAGAAATAGTAGATTTCTTAAAGTTGCCTGCAAAATATATAGAAATGGGAGCTAGAATACCAAAAGGGGTTCTATTAGTTGGTCCTCCTGGAACAGGTAAAACTTTACTAGCTAAGGCTATTGCTGGGGAAGCTGGAGTACCATTCTTTAGTATTTCAGGTTCAGATTTCGTTGAGATGTTTGTAGGTGTAGGAGCTTCAAGGGTAAGAGATTTATTCCAAGAGGCTAAGAAAAATGCTCCATGTATAGTGTTCATAGATGAAATAGATGCAGTAGGTAGACAAAGAGGTGCAGGACTTGGCGGAGGTCATGATGAAAGAGAACAAACTTTAAATCAATTGTTAGTTGAAATGGATGGATTTGGAGTTAATGAAGGAATTATTATGATTGCAGCTACAAATAGGCCAGACATATTAGATCCGGCTTTATTGAGACCAGGAAGATTTGATAGACAAATTGTTGTTGGAGCGCCAGATGTAAAGGGAAGAGAAGACATTTTAAAAGTCCATACGAAAAAGAAACCTTTAGATGAAAGTGTTAGTTTGGGCATTTTAGCTAAAAGAACACCAGGTTTTAGTGGAGCTGATATAGAAAACTTAGCAAATGAAGCAGCACTTTTATCAGTAAGAAGAGGCAAGAAAAAAATAAGTATGCAAGAAATGGAAGAGGCAATAACAAGAGTAATAGCTGGTCCAGAGAAAAAGAGCAGAGTAATTAGTGAACATGATAGAAAACTTACAGCATATCATGAGGCTGGGCATGCTGTAGTAATGAAATTATTACCTAATGCAGATCCAGTTCATGAAATATCAATTATTCCAAGAGGTAGAGCTGGTGGATATACTATGCACTTACCAAATGAAGATAGAGCTTATACATCTAAGTCTAAGTTAAAGGATGAGATGATTGGATTATTAGGTGGAAGAGTTGCTGAGCAATTAGTTCTTGGAGACATTAGTACAGGAGCTAAGAATGATATTGATAGAGCGAGCTCTATTGCTAGAAGTATGGTTATGGAATATGGAATGAGTAACGAAATAGGTGCAATTTCATATGGTACTGATCAAAATGAAGTTTTCTTAGGAAGAGATTTAGGAAGAGGTAGAAACTTTAGCGAAAAAATTGGATCAGAAATAGATACAGAAATAAAGAAATTTATAGATGAAGCTTACAAGAGTGCTGAAGAGTTATTGAAGAAAAATATTAATAAGCTTCATGCTGTATCAGAAGCTTTACTTGAAAAAGAAAAGCTTGAAGGAAAAGAATTTGTTGAAATATTCGAAAATGCTTAATTTTAAAGAAGACTTTTTTATAAAGTCTTCTTTTTATGTATATAATAATAGGAAGAACATATAGAAATTTACGAACTATACCAGTTAAAAAGTAAAAAACGTTCGATTTTTCTTTAAAAAATAATTTCTAAATGGTATAATTTTTTTTATGTAGGAAGAAATTAGTCTAAAATGAGGAGTGATAAAAATGAAGAGTGATATACAAATAGCACAAGAAGCTATTATGGAACCTATTTCAAAAATAGCTAAAAAGATTAATTTATCAGAGGATGATATTGAATTATATGGTAAGCATAAATGTAAGATTTCATTAGAGGTTTTACATAGAAATAAAGATAAAAAAGATGGGAAGTTAGTTTTAGTTACTGCTATTAATCCTACTCCAGCAGGAGAAGGTAAATCGACAGTTACAGTAGGCCTTGGGCAAGCATTTTGCAAGCAAGGTAAAAATGCTGTTATAGCTCTTAGAGAACCATCATTAGGGCCTGTATTTGGGATTAAAGGGGGAGCAGCTGGTGGTGGATATGCACAAGTTGTTCCTATGGAAGATATAAATTTACATTTTACTGGTGATATGCATGCTATTACATCAGCTAATAACTTATTATGTGCAGCAATAGATAATCACATCCATCAAGGAAATGTTTTGAATATAGATTCTAGGAGAATAATATTTAAAAGAGTTATGGATATGAACGATAGAGCTTTAAGAAGTATTGTCGTTGGAATGGGTGGAAAAACCAATGGTTTTTTAAGAGAAGATGGATTTATGATAACAGTTGCTTCTGAAATAATGGCTATATTATGTCTATCTAATGATCTTAATGATCTTAAAGAGAGAATGGGAAATATATTAGTTGCTTATGATTTGGATGGTAATCCAGTATATGCAAAACAACTTGAAGTTCAAGGTGCAATGGCATTATTAATGAAAGATGCAGTTAAGCCAAATTTAGTTCAAACATTAGAAAATACTCCTGCTATAATTCATGGAGGGCCTTTTGCAAACATTGCACATGGATGCAATTCTATATTGGCTACAAAAATGGCTTTAAAACTCTCAGATATAACTGTCACAGAAGCAGGTTTTGGAGCAGATCTTGGAGCAGAAAAATTCTTAGACATAAAGTGTAGATATGGTGGATTAAATCCAAATTGTGTAGTAATAGTAGCCACTATAAGAGCGTTAAAACATCACGGTGGTGTAAGTAAAGAGGAATTGAATATACCAAATGTTGAAGCTCTTTCTAAGGGTATTGTAAATTTAGAAAAGCAAATTGAAAACATAAAGAAATATAATGTACCTGTAGTAGTTGCTATAAATAAATTTTTAACAGATAGTGAAGAAGAAGTTCAATTTATAAAAGATTTTTGTGAAAATATTGGAGTGAAAGTTGCGCTTTCGGATGTATGGGCAAAAGGTGGAGAAGGTGGAATTGAACTTGCAAATATAGTTCAAGATGTATTAGATAATGAAGAATCAAAATTTAAACCTATATATAGCTCAGAAGAAAAGATTGAAGATAAGATATATAAGATAGCAAAGGAAATTTATGGAGCAGATAAAGTTAATTATTCACCTGCTGCAAAGAAGCAAATTCAAGAAATTGAAAAGTTTGCATTAGATAAATTACCAATATGTATGGCAAAAACACAATATTCTTTATCTGATAATCCAGCATTATTAGGTAGACCAGAAGGTTTTGATATAACAGTAAAAGAGGTAAGAGTGTCAAATGGAGCTGGATTTATAGTTGTATTAACTGGAAATGTAATGACTATGCCAGGACTACCAAAAGTACCAGCAGCCAATAGAATGAATATATTAGAGGATGGGGAAATAGTAGGATTATTTTAAACTTAATATTATATAAATATATTATACTTGACAAATTACGCTGAATTGCTAAAATTATATTGTTAAAATTAAGTTATTTATTGTAATAAAGGCAGCTATTATGGCTGCTTTTAATTATATTAAGGTGGTGCTTTTATGATTTTACTCGTGGATGTTGGAAATACTAATATTGTTTTAGGAGTACAAAAAGATGATGATTTTATAGCAAGTTGGCGTATTTCTACTGATGCAAAGAAAACATCAGATGAATATGGAATTCAAGTTATGCAATTGTTTAATCAAAATGATTTAGATCCAAAAGCTGTAGAAGGAATTATTATTTCATCAGTAGTACCTAATACAATGCATTCATTAGAGAATATGATTAGAAAATGTTTCAGTATTGAACCTATAATAGTTGGGCCAGGAATAAAAACAAAAATAAACATTAAATATGATAATCCTAAAGAGGTTGGAGCTGATAGGATTGTAAATGCTGTTGCAGCATATGAGCTTTATAAAAGATCTATGATAATAATTGATTTTGGGACAGCTACTACATTTTGTTCAGTTACAAAGTTTGGAGATTACTTAGGAGGATGCATAGTACCAGGAATAAAAATATCTTCTGATGCCTTGTTTGATAGAGCTGCAAAGCTTCCAAGAGTAGAATTAGAATTACCAAGAAATATAATTTGTAAAAATACAATTTCAAGCATGCAAGCTGGAATATTATATGGATATATAGGGCAAGTAGAATATATAGTAAATAAAATAAAAAGTGAAATGAAAAGAAAAGATGATGAAGAACCATTTGTAGTTGCAACTGGTGGATTAGCAAATCTAATAAGTAAACATACCGATGTAATAGATGAAGTAAACGCTGATTTAACACTTCAGGGGCTTAAAATACTTTATCATAAAAATAAGGAGTAGATATAATATGAAAATAGGTAATCTGGTCCTAGAAAACAATATATTTTTAGCACCAATGGCCGGAGTTACTGATATATCTTTTAGAGGCCTATGCAAAGAAATGGGGTGTGGGTTAGTTTATACTGAGATGGTAAGCGCAAAAGCCTTATACTATGGAAGTGAAAACACGCAAACACTTTTAAGAATAGCAGATGAAGAAAAACCTGTAGCAACACAAATATTTGGAAGAGAACCTAAGATAATGGCTGAGGTTTGTGAAAAATATTTTAATGACAGGGAAGATATTTGTATTATAGATATAAATATGGGATGCCCTGCAACTAAAATAATAAAAAATGGAGAAGGATCTGCATTACTTAAAGAACCTAAATTAGCAGCAGAAATTGTAAGAGAGATAAAAAAAGTTTCAAGTAAGCCAGTAACCGTTAAATTTAGAAAAGGATTTAATGATGATAATATAAATGCTGTTGAGTTTGCAAAGCTCCTTGAGGATGCAGGTGCAGATGCAATAACAATACATGGTAGAACAACAAAGCAAATGTATGAAGGTAAAGCAGATTGGGATATAATAAGACAAGTAAAAGAATCAGTAAGTATACCAGTTATAGGTAATGGAGATGTGTTCACAGCTGAAGATGCACTAGAACTTAAAAACTTATCAAATTGTGATGGTATAATGGTAGCTAGAGGAAGTATGGGAAACCCGTGGATATTTAAGCAAATAGAAAGAAAATTAAAGGGTGAAAGTTCTTTAGTTATAAAACCAGAAGAAAAGATAGATATGTGTATTAGGCACTATGAATTAGCTATTAAGTATGATGGAGAATATAAGGCTATTAGAGAGATGAGAAAGCATGCTTCTTGGTATTTAAAAGGACTTCCAAGAAGTGCAGAAGTAAGGAATAATATAAATACTATTGATAATAGTGAATCAGTTTTGAGTATTTTAAAAGAATATAAAGATGAATTAATAGTATATTAATTAGTATTAGTGAATTAATTTTAAGTATATGAAATTTAGGGTATGAAGAAAGAGATATAAGGTATATAATAGTTAATGGAATAACTAGCCATATTTTTTCATATGATTGCCCTTAATTATCATTGATTGACATATAATGTAGGCTGTTTTATAATAGGTTAAATGATTTTAGAAACCAAGTAAATAGTAAACTAAATTATGTATTAAAGGGGAGTATAATATGAGCGAAGCAAAAAAATACATCATGACATATGAAGGTGTAAAAAAATTAGAGGAAGAATTAGAATTTTTAAAAACTGTTAAAAGAAAAGAAATAACAGAAAAAATTAAAGTTGCTTTAGGGTATGGAGATTTAAGCGAAAACTCTGAATATGATGAAGCAAAAAATGAACAGGCATTTACAGAAGGAAGAATTCTTCAATTAGAAAATATGTTAAAAAACGCTTCAGTAGTAGATGAATCAGAAATTCCAGTAGGAACTGTTGCAGTTGGTGCAATAGTTAAAGTAAAGGATTTTGAATTTGATGAAGAGGTGGAATATACAATAGTAGGTTCAGCAGAAGCAGATCCTATGAATTTTAAAATTTCAAATGAATCTCCAGTAGGTAGTGCTTTAATAGGTAAGCAGGTTGGAGATATAGTTGAAGTAACTGTACCAGATGGAATTAACAAGTTTGAGGTACTAGATATAAGAAGATAGTAACGGAGGGATATTAATGTCAACTGAGGAAATGAATTTACAAGAACTAGAATCTCAGTATAATGAACAAGAAACATTAAGAAGAGAGAAGCTAGTAGAATTACAAAATCAAGGTAAGGATCCATTCGATGTATATAAGGTAGAAAGAACTCATACATCAAAACAAGTTAAAGATAACTATGATGAACTAGAAGGAAAAACTGTAACTGTTGCAGGAAGAATAATGTCTAAGAGAGGACAAGGAAAAGTTGTATTCTCAGATATTCATGATAAAGATGGAAAGATGCAATTATTTATAAAGATTGATGAAGTTGGAGAAGAAAATTTAAAATCATATAAAACTTATGATCTTGGAGATATTGTTGCAGCTACAGGAGAAGTATTTAAAACTAAAACAGAAGAAATATCTGTAAAGGTTAAAAGTTTTGAATTAGTTTGTAAATCATTAAAACCACTACCAGAAAAGTGGCATGGTTTAAAGGATCCTGACTTAAGATATAGACAAAGAGAAGTTGATATAATAACTAATCCTGAAGTAAAAGATACTTTTATAAAGAGAAGTCAAATTATTAAAGGAATAAGAGAATTCTTAGATAATAGAGGATTCCTAGAGGTTGAAACTCCTATATTAGGAGCTATTGCAGGAGGCGCTGCAGCTAGACCTTTTGTGACACATCACAACACTTTGGATATTGACATGTATTTAAGAATAGCAACAGAGTTATACTTAAAGAGACTTATAGTTGCTGGATTTGAAAAAGTATATGATATGGGTAAAAACTTTAGAAATGAAGGTATGTCAGTAAGACATAATCCAGAGTTTACATGTATTGAACTATATGAAGCATATTCTGATTATAATGATATGATGGAAATATGTGAAAATTTAGTTGCTTCAGTATGTGAAAGAGTAAATGGAACAACTAAGGTAACATATCAAGGGACAGAAATTGATTTTAAACCACCATGGAGAAGAATAACTATGGTAGATGCTGTTAAAGAGTATGCAGGAATTGATTTCAACAATATAAAGACAGATGAAGAAGCTCAAGCAATAGCAAAAGAAAAGAACTTAGAATTCCCTAAACCACTTAATACTGTCACAAAAGGTGAAGTTCTGAATGTTTTATATGAAGAATTTGGGGAACAAAATATGATTCAACCAACATTCGTAACAGATTATCCAGTGGAAATATCTCCTTTAACTAAGAAGAAGAGAGGAAATGAAGCTTTCACTGAAAGATTTGAAGGGTTTGTATTTGGTAGAGAAGTATGTAATGCTTATTCAGAATTAAATGATCCTATAGTTCAAAGAGAAAGATTTGAACAACAAGCTAAATCAAGAGAACTTGGTGATGATGAGGCTTATATGATAGATGAAGAATTCATGAGCGCACTAGAAACAGGAATGCCTCCAACAGGGGGACTTGGGATAGGAATAGATAGATTGATAATGTTCTTAACTGATTCAGCTTCTATTAGAGATGTTATATTATTTCCAACAATGAAACCTCAAACAAATAATTAATTATAAAAAAAGTGTTAGCAAAAGTGTTAACACTTTTTTATGTATATCATATTTGAAGATTTTAGAATTAAGATAGATTATTTATAATTTTTTATAGGATAAATTAAAATTGCTAAAATATATATTATATATTAAGAAAAATATCTAGAATACGACAATTGAATCATAAGGAGTAATGATATATATTTTAATTAAATCAACTGTTTTGATGAAAGAGTATAGTATGAAAGCTTTTTTACAATGAGAAAATATAATATACTATAAAGAAAAAGTATAATTTTATACTATATGTCGATAGGAGTAATTTTATGGATACAAAGGATGTAAGGAAAGAAATTGATGCACTTCTTGAAAAAGCTAATGAACTTAGATATGCTGATTCTAGGAAAACAATAGAAGTATCAAAAAATGCAGTTAATTTATGTAAAAGAATAGGTTACATACTAGGTGAAAAAGTAGCAAATTTATATATGTCATATGCTTATAATCAAATGGGTGATAATGAAAAGTCCTTAAATCTAATATTCAATTCTCTTAATTATTTTATTGAAGAAGGATTTTATGATCTTGAATGGATGTCATATAATATATTAGGAATTATATTTTTTAATTTAAGTGATATTGAAAGAAGTATGGATTTTTATCAAAAAGCTAGAACAGTTTCAGTGGAAATTGATATGAAGAAAAAATATCATAAGGATTTTACTAGTAAAACAGCTATAGTAATGTCTTTAAATAATATAGCAGAAAATTATAAAGCTCTTAAAGAATATAGAAAAGCATTAAGTTATTGTAAAGAGGCTTATAATATTGATAAACAATTTGAGTATAGTTTAACTAAAGGAATGGCTATTCTAAGTCTAGGTGAGATATATTATGTGTTGGGAGAATATGATAAGGCAAATAAATTTTCTCATAAAGCATTGGAGTGTTTAGAAAAGTATCATTGTTTTATTGGAAAAGCTGATACTTATAAATTAATGGCTTTGACCTCCTGGAAAAAAGGGGATTATAAGAAGGCGGATGAATATTTTCTTATTGCAATGGATTTAAACGAAAAGGAATCAGTGCCAGCCTATAAAATTGATGCATTAATTAGTTTTTATGAATATTTAAAAGATAGAGAGAAATCCGTTGAAGCATTAAAAGTATTAAAAAATGCATGTGACTTATCAATAAGGCACAAGATACCAGAAAAGGTAACTGAAATATCTATTCTGTTGGCGATTTTTTATGGAGATTTAGGTGATTATAAACAATCATATAAATATACTAAATTACATTGTGAGTATGAAAAAAATCATAATAAATCTTATTATAAAAATATAATAAATAGCTTGAATATAAAAAAGAAAATGCAAGACATTGAAAAAGAAAATGATAAGATTGCAGAAAAAAATAAAGATTTAAAAACTTTAGTTGAAAAAATATCAATAATTAGTGAGTTAGGACAAAAGATAACTTCAACTTTAAATAAGGATTCTATAATGTATATACTTTATTTAAGTATTAGAAATTTTATGGATTTATCATACTTTGCTATAGGGCTTTATGATGAAGAGAATTCTATGTTGAATTATTTGGGTGTTATAGATAATGGCAAAAAGAAGAAAAAAGAAAGTTTGCAAATTAAAGATGAATCAAGTTATGCTGGAAAGTGTATTAGAAATAGAGAAATACTTATAATTAATAATTCTAACAAAGAGGTTACGAATTATATGGAAGAAGTTCAAGATAATCAATTAAAATTAGATAATAATAAATTAAATTCTTTTATATTCTGTCCTCTTATAGTTAGTACTAAAGTTATAGGTGTAATTACAATTCAAAGTAAGGAAAAAAATGCTTTTACTCCATATCGTGTTGAAATGATTAAATCTCTATCTTCTTATGCAGCTATAGCAATTAATAACGCTATAAAATCAGCAGAGTTAGAAAATTTAAATCAAGTATTATTATCTCTATCTGAAAAAGATAAGTTAACAGATATTGCAAATAGACGAAAGTTTGATGACTATATGAATAATATTTGGGATATAAGTATTAAAAAGCAGGAGAGCATAGCTTTGATTCTTATAGATATAGATTACTTTAAAGAATATAATGATAATTATGGCCATTTAGAAGGAGATAAATGTATTGCAGCTGTTGCTAATACACTGGCAAACTTAAATAATAGAGAATATTTTGTTGCTAGATATGGTGGCGATGAATTTGTAATTATATTAAGAAATTGTACAATTGAAGAAGCTATCAAATTTGGAGAGAATATTAAAAATAAAATATCAGAACGTAATATTATACATGAATTTTCAAAAATTTCAGATAGAGTTACATTATCTATAGGAGTCACATCAATTATTCCAAATAAGAATATAGCAATAAATGAAGTTATAAGAAAAGCAGATGATGCGTTATATATAACTAAAAAAAGAGGAAGAAATAATGTATCTGCTTGTGAATTTTAGTTTGAAAAATTCATTAAATTATATTTTATAGAATCTTTTGGAATAAAACCTGATAAAATGGGAGTCCTAGAGATTTTGGATAAAAAATATAAAAAAGTTTATAAAAAAGTGTTGCAATTTAGTTCAAAGCTGATATAATAATCAATGTAATGACGTTCCGCGATAGCTCAATGGTGGAGCACTCGGCTGTTAACCGATAGGTTGGAGGTTCGAGCCCTCTTCGCGGAGCCAGTTTAATTTTTATAATGTCATTACAATAATATTCCGCGATAGCTCAATGGTGGAGCACTCGGCTGTTAACCGATAGGTTGGAGGTTCGAGCCCTCTTCGCGGAGCCATTTGATTATTAAGCGATGATTATCATCGCTTTTTTTGTTGGATTTAATTAAAGGATTTACATTGTTATTGATTATTCTTAAAATGTATTAGAAAACTAAGATGTGAGTATACGAAAATTATGAATTGACGAAGTATCTCTTGACATATATTACTGTTTTGATAAAATATAAAATATAATTACATAGGCACAAGGAAAAAGAAGAGTAGTCTTTGATTTATTAAAGAGAGATGATAGTTTGGTGAGAGTCATTATAAAGAGATAAGATGAAGGGAGCTTTTGAGTGCTAATTGAGAAAGTTGGGCTTATGCCAAGAAGGGTGGAACCGCGGAAGTATTTTTCGTCCCTTTGAGGTTAGGGCTTTTTTTTATTTACAATAATTTTAAGGAGGTATAGTATTATGGCAGTTGAAAAGACAATGGATAAAATCGTGGCACTATGTAAAAATAGAGGATTCATATTCCCAGGCTCAGATATTTATGGAGGATTAGCAAACTCTTGGGATTATGGTCCTTTAGGTGTAGAGTTCAAAAATAATGTCAAAAAGGCTTGGTGGAAGAAGTTTGTACAAGAAAGCCCATATAATGTAGGGGTAGATTGTGCTATATTGATGAACAGGGAAGTTTGGGTTGCATCTGGACACGTTGGAGGTTTTTCAGACCCTCTTATGGATTGTAAGGAATGTAAATCAAGATTTAGAGCAGATAAACTAGTTGAAGATCATATGACAGAAAGCGGAGTAGAAGTTGCTTCTGCTGATGGGTGGTCAAATGAACAATTGAAAGACTATATAGAGAATAATAATATAGTTTGTCCTAAGTGCGGAAAGATGAACTATACAGATATAAGAAAATTCAACTTAATGTTTAAAACTTATGCTGGAGTTACAGAGGATGCTAAGAATGAAATATATCTAAGACCAGAAACTGCACAAGGTATATTTGTAAACTTTAAATCAGTTCAAAGATCCTCAAGAAAGAAAGTTCCTTTTGGGATAGCTCAAATCGGAAAATCATTTAGAAATGAAATTACTCCAGGAAACTTTACATTTAGGACAAGAGAATTTGAACAAATGGAATTAGAATTTTTCTGTGAACCAGGAACTGATTTAGACTGGTTTAAGTATTGGAGAGATTATTGTTGGAAGTTCTTATTAAACTTGGGTGTTGGAGAAAATAATCTAAGAATGAGAGATCATTCAGCAGAAGAACTTTCCTTCTATTCAAAAGCAACATCTGATATAGAATATTTATTTCCATTTGGCTGGGGTGAACTATGGGGAGTAGCTGATAGAACAGACTATGACCTTATGAAACATCAGGAACATTCAGGCCAAGATATGAGCTATTTAGATCCTACAACTAATAAGAAGTATGTACCATACTGTATAGAACCATCATTAGGTGCAGATAGAGTCGCTTTAGCATTTTTGGTAGATGCATATGATGAAGAAGATTTAACAGTTGATGGCAAGGTGGATTCTAGAGTTGTTATGCATTTACATCCTGCATTGGCGCCATATAAGGCAGCTGTATTGCCATTATCAAAAAAACTTTCAGAAAAAGCATTAGATGTATATGCTGAATTAAGCAAAAAGTTCAATATAGAATATGATGAGGCAGGAAGTATAGGTAAGAGATACAGAAGACAAGATGAAATAGGTACACCATTCTGTATAACAATAGATTTTAATACTGAAACAGATGGATCAGTAACAATAAGAAATAGAGATACTATGGAACAAGAAAGAGTAAAGATTAATGAATTAGAAGCATATATTTCTAAGAGTATGGAATTCTAATAATCTTTGGAATTAAAGTAAAATATGGAAAAGGTATTAAAGCGAAGTTTATTGAATTCATATCAATAGCTTCGCTTTGTTTTTAACTATCTAAAATGATATAATTAGCAATAAGAGGATAAACTAAGTAAGGTGGGAAATGAAATTAATTAGTAGAGGATTATCAGTGTAAAGTGGAGGCGTAATTAATGAAAAAGAATTTTAATGAATTTAAAAGTTTTATCAAAAGAAAAAAAGTTGGAGTAGTAGGAATAGGTGTGTCAAATATTCCTTTAATAAAATTTTTAGTTAAGCTTGGAGCGAATGTTACTGCATTTGATGCTAAGAAGGAACTAGAATTAGGAAATATAATAGAAGAATTTAAATCAATTGGTGTAAAATCTGAACTAGGAGAAGGATATTTAGATAAATTAAGTGGATTTGATGTTGTGTTCAAAACACCTTCAATGAGAATAGATAGTGAAGCATTAGTAAGGGCAAAGAATGAAGGTGCATACATAACATCTGAAATGGAAGAGTTTGTTAGATATTGCAAAGGGAAAGTGTATGGAGTTACAGGTAGTGATGGAAAAACAACAACTACAACGATTATATCTAAACTTCTTATTGAAGAAGGATATAAAACTTGGGTTGGTGGAAATATAGGAACACCATTATTTTCTCAAATTGAAGAAATTAAAGAAAAGGATATGGTTGTATTAGAACTTTCAAGTTTTCAATTAATGACTATGAATTCTGCTGTTGAGGTAGCTATATGTACAAATTTAGCACCTAATCATTTAGATATGCATAAAGATATGCAAGAATATATAGACTCGAAGAAAAATATATTTTTATATCAAAGCAAGAATGATGTTTTAGTTGTTAATAGAGAAAATGAAATAACATATGGATTTGAGAATGAAGCTAAAGGAGAAGTTAGAGAGTTTACGTCTAAGAGAACTTTAGAAAAAGGTGCATACTTCGATAATGGCAAATTATATCTTGATGGAAAAGAAGTTTGTAAGAAAGATGATATAGTGATTAAAGGAATGCATAATGTAGAAAATTATTTAGCAGCTTTTATAGCAACTAAAGATGATGTATCAGTTGAAACAATGAAAAGGGTGGCTGAAACTTTTGCTGGGGTAGAGCATAGATGTGAATTGGTTAGAGAAATAGATGGAGTTAAATACTATAATGATTCTATTGCTTCTAGTCCAACTAGAACTCTTGCTGGGCTTAAAGCCTTTGAAAGAAAAGTTATAATTATAGCTGGTGGATATGATAAACATATACCATTTGAACCTCTAGCAGATGAAGGATACCCTTACATAAAAGAATTAATATTACTTGGAGATACAAAAGATAAGATAAAGGATGCGTTTGATAAATTGGAAGAGAGAGGTATTAGGGTTAATATGCATTTTGTAGATTCTCTTAAAGAGGCTACAATTAAAGCTAAGGAATTAGCAAGTAAAGGAGATATAGTAACTTTATCACCTGCGTGTGCATCTTTTGATATGTATCCTAACTTTGCTGTTAGAGGAAATGAATTTAAAAGGATAGTAAATGATTTATAATTATATATAAGGAAAAGTGCTTGAAAAAGTAAAAAACTAATTCAAGCACTTTTTTTATTGTCCAGAAACAATATAAGGGTTATTCACGTTAATGCCTTTTTGAACAAATATACCTTTCTCGGTTGGATAGAATTCATTTATAGTATCGGATAATAATTTGGTAGAAGTAGCTTCTGGTTTTGTTAAATCAACCTTAAGTTTATATAGGCATTTAGCATCATCACCACTTATGAAATATAAATCCTGATTAAATGATTTTAAATCAGTTACTTTCATGGTAGCTATTTTTTTTGATTCTTTAGTTGATGAATTGATTGTGTATAGATTGTTATTGTCATCTGAATTAGACATCAATAATTGAGATGAATATGTAGCAAAACTTTCAACTGAAAAATCAGTAAGTTTTTCTTTAGAAGTACCATCATCTTTTATTTTATACAATTTAGAATTATCACTAATATTCTGATAAATAATAAAATTATTATTTATAATATATTTCCCAACGGTATCAGGAGAAATAACCTTTGTTTCTTTGCTTTGAGTGTCATAGGAATATAATCGTCCTTTATTAGTATAGTTATCTGGTATATCAATATAAAAAACTTTTGTGTTATATGAAGTTATCTTATGAGCATTGCTATTATTTAGTTTTGTATAACTTTTATCAGTTATTTTAATGGAAGCAAGATTGTTATTATTACTTCCATCACCAAAGTAAATTGTGTCATTAACAATAGCAAATGTTTCTGCTGGATAATTAAAAAAGTTAGAAACGCTTTTTGACAAAAGTACATCTTTTGGCAAAGGATCATTAACAATAGATAATTTATTGTTTTCATCCCAATTAGGAAAGACTATTGATGTACCATTTACTAAAAAGGAGGAAGGGGATGCAGTTTTATCGTTTAATACTAAAGATTCTATAGAATCATTTGAATTAGCACCTGAATTATTTGGTATTGATATTTGTGATTGTGAATTTGAATTAGAATCTTTAGTTGTATTTGTGCAACTTATAGTAGATATTGTTGCAGCAAATACTAGAGATAGCAGTATATATTTTTTCATTTATGTATAAACTCCCTTCAATAAAATAGTTAATATAATATAATATTAGTTTAAAAGTTTGATACAGTAAAGGGGAATAAGGAGAATATAATAGTATACTATGAAAAATGTTTCAATAAGGTTAACTTACCCAGGTGTGTCTATATTTGATAAGTTGAGTAAAATAGAGAATTATTAGGTATTGTTAAGATAAATTTGATAAATGAGTCTAAAATAGATGTAGTGAATATTAAAAAGATGATACTATAATAAACGTCGTCAGACAAGGAAATAACATGAGAAAAAAACAAGAAATAAGTTAAAAAAACTTGTTGACAAGAATTTTGAATGATGTTATTATAATATGGCAGTCAAGAGGACTGTGTTTGATCTTTGAAAATTGAACAGATTATATAAGTTAAAAACCAGCAATTCTTTTAGAGTAAGTTTTTTGAGTAGATTAAACTTTTTATTGAGAGTTTGATCCTGGC